>WGAH01000416.1 GCA_015489145.1 Deltaproteobacteria bacterium | reverse complement strand
GCACCATGCGGAGCTCCGGGTCGCCCTTGAGCCGGTCGATCTGGTTGATGCAGTAGACGTTGCGGTAGATCGTGCCCGTCGTCGACAGCGCCAGGCTCTTGCAGCCGCCCCGGCAGATCATGCGGTAGGGGCAGCCGCGGCACTTGCCCTCGAGCTCGTCGGGGTTCCAGCAGGCGTTGAACCAGAAGCGCTTCTCGTCGGCCCAGATCTCGGCGAGCGGCTCCTCGCGCACGTTCCCGACGTCGATGCGGAGGGAGGGGCAGCCGCGCACGGCGCCGTCGGCGCAGATCGACAGCACGCGGTAGCCGGCCATGCAGCCGGTCCAGAACTTCGTCTTCCCGTCCTGCTCGCGGACGAGCAGCTCGTCGGGCCCGTAGTAGCCGAGGTCGTCGGCCACGTCGACGCGCAGGCGGCCCCGGCGCTTCACCCGCACGACGAAGGCGTAGAGATCGCGGAGTTGCCGGGGGAAGATCAGGTAATCCTCGGCGATCTCGGCCAGCCGCCCCTCCGGGAAGCCGACCTGGAGCTGCCAGAGGTCCACGCCCTCGTCCTCGAGGATGCGCGCCGTCTCGTCGAGGTGCTCGATGTTCCAGAGGCTGACGTGGGTGACCACCGACAGGAACATCCCCCGCGCCTTCACCCGGCGCATGGCGTCCAGGGTGCGCGCCCAGGGCGAGAAGTCGCCGCCGGGGTTGCGCCGGATGCGGTCGTGGACCGGAGGCGGGCCGTCCACGCTCGTGGCGATGGAGCGCACGCCGAGGGCTTCGAGGCGGTCGAGGGTCGCCTCGTCGAGCAGGGTGAGGTTGCTGACCACGATGGGCTTCATGCCGCGCTCGACGATGCGGGCCACGATGGCCGGCCAGTCCTCGCGCAGCAGCGGCTCCCCGCCGCTCAGGTTGATCTCGCGGCAGCCGAGGGCGGCGAGATCGTCGACGAGCCCCAGGGCCTCCGCCGTGTCCAGCTCGCCGTCCCGGGGGGAGCCGGCGGCGCTCTCGCAGTGGACGCAGCGCAGGTTGCAGGCGTTGGTGATCTCCCACACGACGTGCGTGGGGACCCGCCGCACGGCCCGAAGGCCGAGCGGCCGGCGACACGGGGGATGCACTCAGGCCTCCGGCGTCACACCCTTGTAGCAGGCGGTGAGGGAGCCGAAGGCCAGGGTGGCGAGCGTGGTCACGGAGAAGACCATGCCGAGGCCGCGGGCGAGGGCCGGGCGGTGGGCGAGGGCCCGCGCCAGGAGGCCGGTGGGCGGCGTGTCGAGGAGGTCCTCGAGGGAGCGGGCCACCGCCTTCGGGTCGTCCTGGGCGAAGGCCTCGGCGATGCGCCGGTCGATGGCCTCCTGCACCGCCTCGCCGTCGAGGGCGGCGGCGATGTCGGCCTCGGCCAGGCCCAGGCGGGCGAGGCAGTCCTCGACGCCGAGCTCGGCGGGGAAGGGCGCGTCGGGCAGGCGCCGGCGAAGGTCCTGCATGTCGACCTCGGGGTCGTCGGCGCGGGCGGCGCGGGCGAGGTCCTCCCAGAAGTCGTCGTCGTCCCGGGCCGCGACGAGCATGTCGAGGAGCTGCCGGGGGTCGGCGACGGTGCGTCCGGTGCGCTCGGCGTGCAGGGTGGCGGCGCGGGCGAGGACGTCGGTGAGGGTGGTCGTGGGGGCCTCGACGTGGGCTTCCATCGTGTCTCCTGCGAGGTGCGTCCGTGCCTCCGCCCAGGGTAGCGGGCGGGGCCCGGGTCCCGGGGAGCCCCGGCGCCGCGATGTGATCGCGATCAACGGGGGGGCGGGCCCCGCCCCGGCCCGCGTTAGGGACGGGCGATGCCCGGACCTGCGCCGATGCCCCGCGTTCTCGTCACCCGCCGCCGCTTGCGGCCCCTCGGCGACCTGCTCGCCGAGCGCGGCCTCGCTCCGGTGCACGTCCCCTGCTTCGCCCTGGAGCCCACCGGCGCGCCGCCCCCGGCGGGGCGGCCGGATCGGGTGCTGATCACGTCGCCGGCGGTGGCCGAGCTGGCGCCGGAGGTGGCCCGGGTCCTCGGCGCGGCGCCGATCACCGCCGTCGGCGGGCGCACCGCCGCCAGCCTGCGCGCCCTGGGCCTGCGGGTCGAGGCGGTGGCCGGGGGGGAGGGGGCCCAGGCCCTCGCCCGCCTCGCCGCCGCCCTGCGCCCGGGCGAGCGCGCCTGGCACGTCGGCGCCGAGGTCGTCTCGCCGGGCCTGGCCGCCGCGCTGGCCGAGGCCCCCTTCCCGGTGGACCGCTGGCCCGTCTACCGCAACGTCGCCCCGCCGGGCCTGGCCACCGCGCTGGCCGCCGCCCTGCCGGTGGACGTGCTCACCTTCACCGCCGGCTCGGCGGTGGACCGCTTCTGCGACCACGCCGAGCCCGGCGTCGCCCGGGTGGCGGTGATCGGGCGGCCCACGGCCGAGGCGGCCCGCCGGCGCGGCCTGCCGGTCCACGCCGTCGCCGCCGAGCCGACGATGCCGGCCCTCGCCGACGCCGCCCTGCGCGCCCTCAGCGCCGGGTGACGGCCCGGGCGAGGTCGCGGGTGATGTTCTTCTGGTGGCTCTCGATGGTGCCGCCGCCGATCTCGATGAGGCGCGCGTCGCGGAAGAAGCGCTCGACCTTGTACTCCGTGCAGTAGCCGTAGCCGCCGAGGACCTGGATCGCGGCGTCGGCGACCTCCTTGGCGGCGGTGGCGGCGAACAGCTTGGCCGCGTCGGTGCCGAGGCGGTTGCGCCGGTCGGGGCGCACCCCGTGGGCCACCCGGTACACGAGGCTGCGCATCGCCTCGGTCTTGGCGTAGGCCTCGCCGATGTAGCGCTGGATTTGCCCGAAGCGGTGGATCGGCTCGCCGAAGGCCTCGCGCTCGGTGGCGTGGCTCACCATCACGTCGAGGCAGCGGTCGGCGATGCCGAGGCTCTGGGCGGCGAGGGTGACGCGCTCGATCTCGAGGTTTCGCATCATGTGGACGATGCCCTGCCCCTCCTCGCCGAGGAGGTTGGCGGCGGGGACCTCGCAGTCCTCCATGATCAGCTCGCACATCGTGCTCGCGCGCATCCCCATCTTGTCGATCTTGTTGCCCTTGGAGAAGCCCGGGCTGTCGGCCTCGACGACGAAGGCGGTGACGCGCCCGTCCACCTTGGCGTAGATCAGGAACAGGTCGGCCTCGGGGCCGTTGGTGATGAAGGTCTTGCGGCCGTTGAGGATGTAGCGGTCGCCCTTGCGGACGGCGGTGGTCTTCATGCCGAGCACGTCGGTGCCGGCGCCGGGCTCGGTCATGCCCATGCCGGCGATGCGCGCGCCGCTGATCACGTCGGGCAGGAAGCGCGCCCGCTGCCCGTCGTTCGCGCAGTGGGCGAAGTTGTTGACGAACAGCATCGCGTGGGCGAGGTAGGCGAGGGTGAAGCCGGGATCGGAGCGGCTCAGCTCGTGGTGGACCAGGACGGCGGCCACCGCGTCCATGCCGGCGCCGCCCCACTTCTCGGGCACCGTGATGCCGAGGAGGCCCAGCTCGCCGAGGCGCTTGAGGAGGGGCACGTTCAGGGTGCCGGCGCGGTCGTGCTCCTCGGCCTGGGGCTCGACCTCCCGGGCGGCGAAGTCCCGCACCATCTCCCGCAACATGCGGTGCTCGTCGGTGGGGTTGAACAGCCGGTCGTCCATCTCGCTCACGCGGCCCGCGATCTCCATGTCGGCCTCCCGTGGTGCGCCCGCCGAGGGCGTGAGGGCGCCTCCGATAACCGGACCGGCGGTCGGCCGGGCCGGGGCGCCGCCCCCCCGCTTCCCTCCCTCGCCGGCCCCGCGCCGGATAGCGGGAGAGCGGAGGAGCCCAT
>WGAH01000415.1 GCA_015489145.1 Deltaproteobacteria bacterium | reverse complement strand
GCTGCTGGCCGCCGGCCTCGTCCTGGTCGGCTGCAAGAAGAAGCCGCCCGAGCAGGCGCCCGTCCTGGAGCCCGCCCCGGCTCCCGCCCCGCAGAAGCAGGTCGAGGTGCCCAAGCAGGTCTCCGACATGGTGAGCAACTTCAGCCGGGTCTACTTCGAGTTCGACTCCGCCGCCCTGTCGGACGCCAGCCGCTCGGCCCTCGACGCCAACGCGAGCATCATGGCGAAGCACCCCGACATCAAGGTCGAGATCCAGGGGCACGCCGACGAGCGCGGAACCACCGACTACAACCTCGCCCTCGGCCAGCGCCGGGCCAACGCGGTCTACCGCTACCTCACCTCCAAGGGCGTCGCCGCCAGCCGCCTCAAGGTGGTGAGCTACGGCGAGGAGCGCCCCCTGGTGCCCGGTCACAGCGAGCGCGCCTGGTCGCAGAACCGCCGCGCCGAGTTCGTGATCACCTGGGGCGACACGAGCACCGTCAAGGGCACCGCCGACAAGTAGCGGCGAGCGGCGGCGGTCGCGGCGCCCCCCCTCGCGGGCGGGCCGCCGGGCTCAGCCGTTCTGGAACAGGATCTCGCGCAGCCGGGGCAGGGGCCAGCGGTCGTCGGCGACCAGCTCCTCGACGGTGGCGCAGGCGGTCCGCATCGCCTCGATGCCGGGCACGACCTCGGCGGCGACGGCGCGGGCCCGCTCGGCCGGGTCGAGGGCGGCGAGGCGCGGCCCGGCCTCGGAGAGCTTCCGCCAGCCGGCGTGCAGGGCGGCCACCGCGTCGATGAGGCGCTTCAGCTCCGCCCGCTCGGCCTCGTGCGGCTCGATGCCCAGGGCGTGGAGGGCTCCGTGCGCCTCGCTGCGGGCGGCGATTTCGGCCCGGGCCGCCGGCAGCACGGCCTGGCTGACGAGGTCGCCGAGCACGTCGAGCTCGACCTCCACCGTGGTGAGGTAGCGCTCGGTCTTGATCGCGACGCGGCTGGTGAGCTCGGCCGGGCGCAACACGCCGTGGCGCTGGAACAGCTCGCGCACCTCGGGGGCCCCGAGGGCGGCGAGGGCCGCCGGGGTGTCGCGCAGGTGGGGCAGGCCGCGCGCCTCGGCCCGGGCCACCCACGCCGCGTCGTAGTTGTTGCCCTCGAAGCGCACGGGCCGGCTCTCGCGGAGCAGCTCGCCGATCACGCCGAGGATCGCCTCGGGATTGCGGTCGTCGAGGGCCTCGATCCGCGCGCTGAGGGCGTCGAGGCCGTCGGCCACCGCCGTGTTGAGCGCGGTGAGCGGAAAGGAGATGCTCGCGTTGGCGCCGACGGCGCGGAACTCGAACTTGTCGCCGGTGAAGGCGAAGGGGCTGGTGCGGTTGCGGTCGGTGTCGTCCCGCCGGATGCGGGGCAGGTGCCGCAGCCCGGACTCGAGGAGGGCGGCGGCGCCGTTGCCGCCGACCGCCCGGCCGTCGGCGAGGGCCTCGCACAGCTCCGAGAGGCGGCTGCCGAGGAAGACGCTGAGGATCGCCGGCGGCGCCTCGTTGGCCCCGAGGCGGAAGTCGTTGCCGTGGCTGGCGATGGCCGCCCGCAGCGGGGCGGCGTGGCGGTGCACGCCGAGGAGGATCGCCGCGAGGATCGCCAGGAAGCGCAGGTTCTGCTCCGGCGTCTCCCCGGGGGCGAGCAGGTTGGCGCCGGTGGCGTCGGCCAGCGACCAGTTCAGGTGCTTGCCCGAGCCGTTGATGCCGGGGAAGGGCTTTTCGTGGAGGAGCGCGGTCAGCGCGTGGCGGCCGGCCACCTTTCGCACCAGCTCCATCACGAGCTGGTTGTGGTCGGCGGCGAGGTTGGCGTCCTCGTAGTGGACGGCGATCTCGAACTGGCTCGGGGCCACCTCGTTGTGGCGCGTCTGGGCCGGCACGCCGACCTTGTACAGCTCGAGCTCCAGCTCGTGCATGAAGGCGAGGACGCGGCTCGGGATGCTGCCGAAGTAGTGGTCCTCGAGGGTCTGGCCCTTGGGGGGCGGGGCGCCGACCAGGGCGCGGCCGGCGAGGAGCAGGTCGGGGCGGGCGGCCACCCAGGCCCGGTCGACGAGGAAGTACTCCTGCTCGGGGCCGGCGGTGACGTGGAAGCGGCCGGGCACCGGCTCGCCGAGGAGCCCCCACAGGCGGGCGAGCTGGCGGTCGAGGGCGTCCATCGAGCGCAGCAGCGGCGTCTTCTTGTCGAGGGCGTGGCCGTCGTAGCTGAAGAAGCAGCTCGGGATGCACAGGGTGGCGCCGTTGGTGCGCTCCATGATGAACAGGGGCGAGGCCGGGTCCCAGACCGTGTAGCCGCGGGCCTCGAAGGTGGAGCGCATGCCGCCCGAGGGGAAGGAGCTGGCGTCCGGCTCGGACCGCGTGAGCTGGGTGCCGGTGAAGCGGGAGATCGGGCGGTCGTCGTCGAAGGCCAGGAAGGCGTCGTGCTTTTCGGCGGTCGTCCCCGTCATGGGCTGGAACCAGTGGGCGAAGTGGGTGGCCCCGCGCTCCACCGCCCACTCCAGGGCGCCCTGGGCGATGCGGTCGGCGAGGTCGGCGGAGAGCTCCTCGCCGTGCTCGACGGCGGCCTGGAAGCGGCGCACCACCTCGGCGGGGAGGTGCTCGCGCATGCGTTCCAGCGTGAAGACGTGGCTGGCGAAGACCTGGCGGATCGGCAGCGGGGCGCCGTCGGGTCCGGTGGGGCGGCGGATCGCCCGGGGCTGGCGTTCGGTGGCGAGGCGAAGGGCCGAGCGGCGGAGGTCGTGCATCGTCAGTCCTGGGTGGGGGTGGCGAAGCGGTCGGCGGCCGGGCGGTCGCCGGGCAGGAGGCGGGCGCGGCCGGTGGCGGCGAGGTGGTGGAGGAGGCGCCAGGCGTCGAGGGGGGCGCAGCCGGCGCGCTCGGCGAGGGCCTCGGCGGGGGCGGGCTCCGGCCCGAGGGCCGCCGACAGGCGGCCGAGG
>WGAH01000414.1 GCA_015489145.1 Deltaproteobacteria bacterium | reverse complement strand
CGGCCAGGCGTCGGGGGGCGGCAGGCGGCCGGCCAGCAGCGCCTCGCGCCAGGCCAGCACCCCGGCGACCCGCTCGGGGAGGGTGCCCACCGGGTGCGGCACCACGGCGTCCACCAGCGACTCCGGCAGCGCCTCGATGAAGGCGTAGCGGCGTTCGAGGCTGGCGGCGTCGAAGGGACGCATGGCTCAGTCCTCGCGGGGGAGCTGGGCGAAGCCCTCGCGCAGCCGCTCGACGCGCGCCAGGAGGCCCTCGACCTCGCCGAGGGTGGCCTCGAGGGAGCGCGCCGCCGGCTCCGCGAAGTCCGGGGTCACCCAGAGGTGCGTGCGGATCTCGGCCTCGAGGGAGGCGATCTGCGCCTTCACCCCCGCCTTGTAGTCCCGCACCTCGCCGCGCAGCGCGTCGAGCTGGTCGAGGACGCTCTCGACGTAGGCCGCCCGGAAACGGGTCGGCTCCATGAGGGGCTGGTGGCGAACCCGCCGGGTCAACCGGCTGTCGGGGTCCGCGAGGTAGGCCGTGAGCCCGTTCCAGTTGTGCAGGGTGCCCCAGCCGCTGTTGCGGTATCTCATCCACAGCTCATCGAGCTCCTCCGCCGTGAACCCATGCCCCGCATTGGTGCGATCCCGGATCGGACGATACTCGTAGTCCTTCCTGAAGTGCGCCCCCTTCGGGGCCAGGTAGAGCGGCTCCCCGTCCCGGTAGGCGGGAACCTCGCCCTCCGCGTCGGGGACGGGTTCGCCATCCGAGTCCTCGTACAGCAGCCGCCCCTCCTCGTCCCGGCGCTGCGACCGGCTCTCCTGGTCGCGCTTGAGCTGCGCCTCCCAGGCGACGACGATCTTCGCCAGGCTCGACGGGTCCATCGCCGCCGCGGCCCCGACGCGCTCGGCGTACCAGTCGTAGATCGCCTCGCGCTGCTCGGGCCGCTGCCACAGGGCGTGCTGGAGCAGCCAGGCGTCCCACGTCGACACCGTGCTCCGGCCGTGGCTGAAGGCCGACACGCGCAGCAGCTTCGCCACCTTGCGCCAGCGGCGGTCCGAGACGGGGATGCCCTCGGCGGCGCACCACGCCCGCAGGTCCGACAGCAGCGCCTTCACGTCCTCGGAGAGCGCGACCTGCTCGGCGCCGCGCCGCACCTCGACGAGGTCCTCCGCCGTCAGCCGCAGTTCCGCCGGGATCTCCGGCTCCGCCTCGCCGCGCAGGTCGAGGAGGGTCGCGAAGCCCTCGGCCGACACCGGCCCGACGTGCAGGCGCAGCAGGAAGCGGTCGTAGAGGGCGTCGAGCTCGCCGTCCTCGGGAAGCTCGTTGCTCGCCCCGACCACCGCCACCAGGGGCGTGCGGACCCGCTCGACGCCGTTGTCGAACTCGCGCTCGTGCAGCAGGGTGAGCAGGGCGTTGAGGATCGCGCTGTTCGCCTTGAAGATCTCGTCGAGGAAGGCGACGGAGGCCGTCGGCAGGTAGCGCTCGGTGAGGCGCTCGTAGCGGTCCTCCTCGAGGGCGCGAATCGACAGCGGCCCGAACAGCTCCTCGGGGACGGTGAAGCGCGTGAGCAGGCGCTCGAAGTAGGCGGACCCGTCGAGGGCGCGGTGCAGGCGGCGGGCGACCATGCTCTTGGCGGTGCCCGGCGGGCCGACGAGCAGCAGGTGCTCGCCGGACAGCGCCGCGAGCAGGGCCAGGCGCACGCCGAGATCGCGCTCGACGAGGCCGGTGAGCAGGGCGTTGCGAAGGGTGCGCAGGCGCTCGGTGAGGGTCGGGGAGGGGGGCGTGGCGGTCATGGTCACCTCTCGACGAGGGAGCCCTCTCGGGGCGTTCACCCCCCAGACGCGCCGGGCGGCCGAGAGCGGACAGGCCGGGGCGGCGGGCGTCGTCGGCCGGACTTCGCCGCGCCCTCGCCCGCGGCTTCCCGCGCGGCGAGTCGGCGCAGGTCGGCGAGGCGGGTGCCGGCGCGGCGGAGGAACCAGGCGGCGCCGAGGGCCTGCACCACCACCTGCCACCAGTGGACGACGACGGCGTAGGCGAGGGCCACCGCGTCGAGGCGCCCGCCGCGCACGCCGAACAGGGCCAGGGCCGCCCGGCCCGAGGCCTCCTGCACCCCGGCCATGCCCGGCGGGGCCGGCAGCAGGGCGGCGAGCATGGTGATCACCATGACGCCGATGCTCTCGACGATGCCGATGCGGTCGTGGATGCCGAAGCCGATCGCCATGGTCCAGTAGATCGTGCCGGTGGCCGCCCAGGTGGCGGCGGTGAGGGCGACGACGCCGATCAACCGGCGGCCGGCGCGCAGGCTGGCGAAGCCCTCGACGAAGGAGGCGAGGAGGGCCAGGGCGGCGTGGGCGAGGCGATGGCCGCCGCGACGCTCGAGGAGACGCCGCGCCAGGCCGACCGCCGCCGGCCCGCCCGCCGCCAGGGCCACGGCGCCGAGCAGCGCGGGAAGCACGACAAACAGCCCGAAGACGCGCCCCAGCTCGTCCAGGGGCACGCGCCGACCGGCGAAGTCGAGCACCAGCTCCGTGTGCGCCCCCTCGAGCACGACCAGCAGCATGACCAGCGCCGCCACCAGGTCGATGACCCGCTCGGCCACCACGAGGCCGACGGCGCGGGGGAGCGGCAGGCCGGCCACCCGCCGCAGCATCACCGGCCGCACCGCCTCGCCGAGCCGCGCCGGGAACAGGTGGATGCAGAAGTAGGACACGAAGATGACGGTGAGGCTGTCGAGCATCCCGAGTCGGCCGCCGCCGGGGAGCCGCCCGACGAGCACCACCTGCCGCCAGGCCCGGAAGAACTCCTGCACGAGGAAGAGGGCCGCCATCACGAGCAGCCAGGTCGGCCGCAGCTCGGAGAGGGCCTCGACGAAGGCGCCGAAAGGCACGCCCAGGAAGGCGAGGGCCATCGCGACGGCGCCGACGGCGAGGCCGAGGATCCAGCGGGACGAGCGGCGCGCGGCGACGGCCTCCGGCACGGGCACTCCGGAAAGGGGGCGGGAAGCGGGCATGG
>WGAH01000413.1 GCA_015489145.1 Deltaproteobacteria bacterium | reverse complement strand
GGGACCTGTTTCGCCGGGTCGACGAAGAGGGGCCTCGAAAAAACAGGAGGCGGGTGCGTGTCGGGGGGGCTGGCCCTTCGGGGGCCGCGAAGCCGGCTCGCGCTGCGACGGCTGACGTTCGTCGACTTTCGTCGAATCGACGAAAGTCTTCGTCGATTCGACGAAAGTCCCGGCTGGCGGGCACGGTTCAACGCTGGTTTTGGCCCGGGTGCGGGCTGGCACGGGCCTTGCAGAACCAGGGGGCATGATGCACTTCACCCCCCGAGCCGTCCGCGGCACCCTCCTGTTTCGCACCTGGCACGAGGCCCACGGGTTGTGGGAGGCGATCGCCCGCCACGTCCCGCGCATCGAGGCCCTCGTCCTGATGCCCGACCACGTCCACCTCCTGGCGGAGGCCGATGCCGCCCGCCCCCTGTCCATCGCCATGCGCGCGTGGGCCTTCCGCCGAAACCGGCTTCGCGGCGAGGCCGGCGCGGTGTGGAGCCACGAGCCCCACGCCCGCCCGGTGGCCGATGCCCGGCATGCCCGCCGCGCCGAGCGGTACATCTACCTGAACCCGGTTCGGGCGGGCCTGGTGGACGATCCGCTGGCGTGGCCCTTCTCGACCCTGCGCGACGCCCTCGGCCTGGCGGTTGCGCCGGTGCGGGGAGCGGTGGCCCGGCCGGTGGCGCTGCTCGACTACGTGGCCCACGACCTCGACGGCGGACTTTCCGGCAGCCGGCTGCCCGAGGCCCCGCCCGTTGGGGGGCGCTTTTCGGAGGCCCAGGTGCTCCGCGCGGTGAGCTCCCTTGCCCGGACCCCGGTGCCGGTGCTCCGCCGGCGCGGGCCGGGCCGGACCCTGCTCATCGCCTCCCTCCGCGTCCTGGCCGCGACCTCGAACGCCCGGGTGGCGGCGCTCGCCGGCGTGTCGGCGCGGACGGTGAGCCGGGTACCCGCGCGCCTCGACCGGGAGGTGGCCCGGGTGGCCCGGGTGTGCGGCGATCCCCGCTTCTTCTCCCTGGAGGCGGGCGACCTGCGCGACCTGTGGCCGCGCTACGCCGGGCGTCGATGAGGCGGGGCACCGTGGCGCCCCGGCTGGATGGGGCGTGGAGGCCTGGGCGGCGTCGTCAATCTCCGAAAGCTGCGGGGCTTGAGTTTCGTGGCCGGCCGGGCGTTCTGGGCACACGTCGCGCGATAGCCGGCCTTCGCCTTTGCCCGGGGTGCCGAAAAACGCGAATCACATAGATACACGCTTTTCCTCGACACCAAGCGCAAGGTGGGCTAAGTGAGTGGCCTACACGCACGGTGGAATAGGCATGTACCTGCGGACTACCCGGCGCAAGCGCAAGGACGGCTCGGTCGTCACCTACTACCAGCTCGCCCACAACGTCTGGGACAAGCAAGCCCGGCGTTCGACCACGAAAGTCCTCTACAACTTCGGCCGCGCCGACCAGTACGACCGGGACGCGCTGGTTCGGCTGTGCCGGTCCATCGGGCGGGTCTGCGGGGTTGAAGTCCGCGACCCGCTCAGCGGCGAGGAGCAGGATGCCGAGGTGGCCGCCGCAGTCGAGGCGGTGGAGGTGCTGCGCGCGCGGGAGCTCGGCACGACGTGGACCGTGCTGCAGCTCTGGGAGAAGCTCGGCATCGACCGGCTGCTCAAGCGCCTCCTCGCCGAGGACGGCATCGAGCGCCCCTACGACCTGGCGCTGCTCGCCATGGTGGCCAACCGGCTGACCGAGCCGACCTCGAAGCTCGGGGTCTGGGAGCGGTGGCTCGACAAGGTGCACCTGCCCGGTGCTCCCGAGCGGTGGTCGAAGGACTGGTTCTACGAGGCGCTGGACTTCCTGCACGACCACGCCGAGGAGATCGAGAAGGCCGTCTTCTTCGAGGTGGCGAACCTGATGAACCTCGCCGTGGACGTGGTGTTCTTCGATACCACCACGGCGTCCTTCAGCATCGACGAGTCGGACCCCGACGAATCCCTGGAAGACGGCACCGTGGAGCCGGGGCTCCGGCGCTTCGGCCACGCGAAGGAGGGTGCCTGGGAGCCGCAGGTGGTCGTGGCCCTGGCGGTGACGCGGGAAGGACTGCCCGTCCGGAGCTGGGTCTTCCCGGGCAACACCGCCGATACCACCGTCGTGAAGCGCATCCGGGACGACCTCCGGGGCTGGAAGCTCCACCGGGTGCTCATGGTCGGCGATGCGGGCATGGACTCGCTGGAGAACCGGGAAGAGCTGGCCCGAGCTTGCGGGCGGTACGTGCTGGCCGTGCGCGCCGCGAGCCTCAAGGAGGTCAAGCACGACGTGCTCAAGCGGGCTGGGCGCTACCGGAAGGTCTCCGACAACCTGCGGGTGAAGGAGGTCATCGTCGGGGAGGGAGAGCGTCGGCGGCGCTACCTGGTCTGCCACAACCCGGCGCAAGCGGAGCGCCAAAAGCGGCACCGCGACGAGGTTCTCGCCGAGCTCGAGGCGGAACTGGCGCGGCACCGCGACGCGGGCGCCGAACGGCAGTGGGTCGCGCGCCTCCGGGCCTCCGGGCGGTACGGCCGCTACCTTCACCTCGACGACCAGGGGCGCCTGCGCATCGACAAGAAGGCCGTGCGGGCCGCCGAGCGGCTCGACGGGAAGTGGGTGCTCATCACGAACGACGACTCCCTCAGCGCCGCCGATGCCGCCCAGGCCTACAAGGGGCTGCTCATCATCGAGCGGTGCTTCCGGAACATGAAGCGGGTCCAGCTCCATATGCGGCCCATGTTCCACCGGCTGTCCCGCCGCATCGTCGCCCACGTCAAGCTCTGCGTGCTGGCGCTGCTCATCCAGCGCATCGGCGAGCTTCGCGCCGGCCGGAGCTGGATGCGGATCCACACCGCGTTGCAGAAGGTCCAGGCCGTCGAGCTGCGCGTCGGCTCACACCATTTCGTCCGGCGCAGCGCCGTGCCCGAAGACGCGGCAGAGCTCTTCGAGTCGCTCGACATCACGCCGCCTCCCTTGATTCTCGGCCACAAGGCGTAGCCGGCGCCGCCCGGCAGACCATAGCGACACGCCCCTTCGAGGGGCCCGGCCGAGGCCGGCCCGCCGAAGTGCGCTTTCGCTGGACCCGTGTGCCTCGGTCCACGAAACTCAAGCCCGGGGGCGCGGGGGAATCCTGGACGTCAGCTACTGGGTCGAGGCGCTCGAGGGCCCATCCCCGCGGGCCCGGGGGAATCGAGCGCCCGCGCCTCGGCCGCGACCAGGTGGAGGGCCCATCCCCGCGGGCGCGGGGGAATCGAGGAAGCCGCATGATCGACCTCCTCGCCGACCGGCCCATCCCCGCGGGCGCGGGGGAATCGGCACGCGCATCAAGAACGGCGACCGGCTGAAGGGCCCATCCCCGCGGGGATGGGCCAGCGCCCGGAATCCTTCGCGCATCTCGCGTAGCGATTCCCCCGCGCCCG
>WGAH01000412.1 GCA_015489145.1 Deltaproteobacteria bacterium | reverse complement strand
CCGGGCGCCTCGTCGGCCTCGGCCTGCTCGGCGCCGGTGCCGGCCTCGCGGTGGTCGCCGGCGTCGAGTACGCCGCCGCCGCCGCGGTCTACCGCACCTACCAGGAGCGCGTGACCGCCGTGGAGGCCGACCCCACCCTCGGCGCCGCCTACGCCAACGACTACTTCGACGCGGAGGTCCGCCCCGCCCGCACCCGCCTGTGGGCCACCGGCGCCGGCGCGGCCGTGCTCCTCACCACCGGCCTCGTGGTGCGCGGGAGCTTCTGACGCGCGCCCCCGCCGGATCGCCGCCCTCCTCGCCGGGCTGGTCCTGGGCGCTCCCGGCTGCTTCCGGCGGCTGCCCATCGACGGCGCCTGTCCCGACGGCTTCCCCGACCGGGACGGCGATGGCTGGGGCGGCGAGGCCGGCGACTGCGAGGCCGGCCCCCGCGTCGACCGCGGCGGCGACTGCGACGACGCCGACCCGGGCGTCCACCCGGAGGCCGAGGAGCGCTGCGACGGCCGGGACGACGACTGCGACGCCGTCGGCGACGAGGTGCTGGTCCTCGACCTGCGGGGGCCGCTCGCCGGGGCGGTGGACTTCGCCTTCGTCGCCGCCGTGGACGGCGAGGGCCTCAGCCTGGAGCCGCCCCTGGGCGAGGCGCACGGCGCGGGCGGCGCCGTCCTCGTGCAGAAGGTGCCGCACTGCACCACCCTGGCGGTGGACGGCGACCTGGCGATCCCCGGCTGGGACGGCGAGGTCGGCGGCGTCTTCGCCGCCCGCGCCACGGAAACGGCGACGATCGCGGGAACGCTGGACGCCTCGGGGTCCGGCTTTCGCGGCGGCGAGGGCGTGGCGGGGCACGACGAGGACCCCGAACAGGGCGAGTCCTACGCCGGCGCCGGGCGACGCGGCGATCCCGACCCCAACGGCGGCGACGGCGGCGACGGGCGCGTCCGCCTGCTCGGCGCGGTGGAGGGCACCGCCGACCCGGCCCCCTCCACCGGAGCCTGGCAGGACTGACCGCCGGTCGGGGGACGCCGGGCCGGCGCGGGGGGGCTTCGGCGGGTTAGCGTTCGCCGTCCCGGAGGCCGGCATCCCCGATCCCCTGTCCCAGCTCTTCCAGCGCCGCGTGATCCTCGTCACCGGAAAGGGCGGGGTGGGGCGGACCACCGTGGCCGCCGCCCTCGCCATGCGCGCCGCCGAGGCCGGCCACCGGGTGCTCCTCGCCGAGATCGAGGAGCCGGCCCACATCGAGAGCTCGCCCCTCGCCCGCATCTTCGGCGAGCACACCTTCGACGACCGGCCCCGGGAGCTGCGCCCGGGAATCGACGCCGTGCTGCTCCGCACCGAGCGCGGCACCGAGCTGTTCCTGACCTCCGTCTTCCGGGTGCGGGCGCTCGCCCGCCTCGCCCTTCGCACGCCGGCCCTGCTCCGCTTCCTCCACGCCGCCCCCTCGCTGCACGAGATGGGCATCTTCAACCACGTCCTGTCCCTGGCCGAGCGGCAGGAGGCCTCGGGCCGGCCCCGCTACGACATGACGATCATCGACATGCCGGCGACGGGCCACACCCTGGCGCTGACGGGCCTGCCGCGGGTGCTGCTGCGCCTCGTCGCCCGGGGCCCCATCGCCGAGCGCCTGCGCCAGGGCCAGGCGCTGTTCAACGACCCGGCCCGGGCCGCCGCCTGCGTCGTCACCCTGGCCGAGCCCCTGCCGGTGAGCGAGGCCCTCGAGCTGATGGAGGGCCTGGAGGAAACCGGCGTGGCGGTGGGGGCGGTGCTGGTCAACCGCGTTCCCGCCGACCCCTTCACCGACGAGGAGCGCGCGGCGCTGACCGACCTCCTCGCCGGCGGGCCCGTGCGCGGCAGCGTCGAGCTGGAACGGATCGCCCGCGCCCGGGAGTCCCTCGACCGCCTCCGCGTCGCCGTGCGCGTACCGGTGATCGTGGTGCCCGAGCACCCCGACGACGGAGAGACCGCCGAGGCCGTCGCCCGCGGCCTCGCCCCGGAGGCGCCGTGACCGCCCCCCTCCGCGACCTCGTCCTGCGGCGCCGCATCGTCGTCTGCGCCGGCACCGGCGGCGTCGGCAAGACCACCACCGCCGCCGCCCTGGCCCTCGGCGCCGCCCGCCACGGCCGGCGGGTGCTCGTGCTGACCATCGACCCCTCCCGCCGCCTCGCCGAGACCCTGGGCGTCCGCCGCAACACCCCCGAGCCCGTCCTCCTCGACCCCGACCGGCAGGAGCGCGCCGGCATCGCGCCGCCGGGCTCCCTGAGCGCCTGGATGCTCGACCCCAAGCAGGTCAGCGACGCCACCGTCCGCCGCCTCGCCCGCACCCCGGCCGAGGCCGAGCGCCTCCTCGCCAACCCGGTCTACCGGCACGGCACCGAGATGATCGCCGGGATGCAGGAATACACCGCGATGGAGGCCCTGCACGGCTTCGTCGAGGAGGGGCGCTACGACCTCGTCATCCTCGACACCCCGCCGAGCCGCAACGCCCTGAACTTCCTCGAGGCCCCGTCCCGTCTCGCCGAGTTCCTCGACGGCCGCGTCTTCCGCATGATGCTCGCGCCGGAGCCCGGCCGCGTGCGCGGCACCACGCGCAAGCTCGTCGACGCGGTGCTCGCCACCGTCTTCGGGGAGCAGCTCCACGGCGACCTGCAGGTGTTCTTCGGCTCCTTCGCCGGCATGCTCGCCCAGCTCAACGGCAACGCCCAGCGCATGCGCGAGCGCCTCCGCGAGGACGACACCACCTTCCTGCTCGTCACCGCGCCCGCCCGCGAGGCCCTCACCGACGCCCGGGCCTTCGAGGCCCGCATTCGCGAGCTGGCGCTGCCGCTGGGCGCGATCCTGCTGAACCGCTCCCTGGCCGCCTGGGCCGACCGCCCCTTCCCGGGCCCCCACCTCCTGCCGCCGGAGCCCACGCCGGCCCACCGCTCGGCCCTCGACAAGCTCGTCGCCCTCGCCGAGCGGGAGCAGCGCAAGGTCGAGGCCGAGCTGGCCCTCCTCGACGAGCTCGGCGGGGCGGACACCCTCGCGGTGGCGATTCCCGACCTCGGCACCGGCATCGAGGACGTGCCCGGCCTGGTGGCGGTGGCCGACCGCCTCCTCGGACCCCCGCCGCGCTGAGGTGGGGCGCCGGCGCCCCACCGGGGCGGCGACGGTCCGGGGCGGCGATGCCCCGCGCTACCCGCCGGCCGCGACGGTGTAGGTGATCGTGACCGTGTCGCCGGAGTGCGG
>WGAH01000411.1 GCA_015489145.1 Deltaproteobacteria bacterium | reverse complement strand
GGCGCGGGGAGGGGGCCCAGCGCGCCGACCTCGCCCCACGGGCTCCGGAGGACGCGGTCGATGGTCCGCACCGGCAACGGGCCGAGGAGGACGCCGCGGCCCAGGCGACCCGGCCCGGCGAGCCGCGCCACCCGGAGGTGGTGGCGCGGGGGGCGACCCCGGCGGCACAGCTCCGCGAGGTTCCGCCGGATGCGGCCGAGGTCGGCGTCGGGAACGAGCCAGAGGTCGGGCTTCGCGGCGATGGCCCCGTCGCCGAGCGCGGCGGCGACGGCGGCTGCGTGGGGCGCCTCGTCCGGGTGCAGGAGGACCGCGACGAGATCGAGGCGCCCGCCGAGATCGACGGGGCGGGGAAACAGCTCGTCGCGGTCGAGGCGCCCCTTGCTGACCAGGAGGAGCGCCCGGCTGCACCGGGGGCAGGAGTTGGCGTGGAGCTCGCCGCTCTTGCTGAGCAGGCCCACGGGGCCGGGGCAGCCCTCGCCGGGGACGTTCGCCACCCGGGAAATGAAGGTGTCGAGGTCGGCCTCGGAGAGACGCTCCAGCTCCAGCTCGCCGCTCTCGTCGAGCTGGCAGACGAGGTCGCGCACCGCCTCGCGGGCGCCGACCAGCATCGCCCGGTCCACCTCGCCGGGCTTCTCGAGCTGCGAGAAGGGCACGCCGGCGCCGTAGTGGAAGCGGAACACCCCGAGCTCCACGGGGTCGAGGCGCGTCTCGATCTCCCGCCGCCAGTCCGGCGGAACCGGAAGGGCCACGGCCTCGGCGAGGGCGATGCGCCGGTAGCGGCGCTCGCGCCGGCGATCGACGTAGTCCCGCGCGAGCAGGCCGGCGAGCCACTCGGCGTCGGCGGTGGAGATCCCGGCCGGCAGGCTGCGGAAGACGTGCTCGCGGGCCTCGGCGAGCACCTCCGCGTCGATCGCCACCTCCGCCTGCACGAGCTCCCAGGCGACGCGAACCGTCACCGGCAGCCAGTTGCGGCGGACTTCATCGGGCTCGAGGGGCATGGGCGACCTGGTGGGCGGGGGCGCGGACACCCGCTCCCGGGCATCATGCCGCGACGCGCTGGACACGTCAAGAGCCAGCTTCGGCTTCCCTCCCGAAAACCCCGGAGCGCCGACAGGACCGCCCCGGGCCCCGAAAAAAGCGCGTGCCCGAGCCCCGCCGGGCCCGGGCACGCTGTCCACGTCACCAGGTCTGGAACCGTCGCGAGGCTTCCGCTACGCGGCGTCCTCCACCACCCCACCGCGCCCGGCCTCCTCGATGAGGAGCTCCTGGATCGCCGCCGCCGTGGCGACGGCCGCCAGCTCCCGGTCTCCGTAGAGCTGCATGAACTCCTCGAAGAACAGGGAGATCAGCTCGCCGAGATCGGTGTGGATCGTGTGCCTCATGGTTCCGTTTCTCCCTTCGGATGAGCCGAATCCCCCCTTGAGGGAATCGGCGGCCGGCCCGGTTTCCCGCCGGCCTCGTCGAAAAGCTATGCACGAACCGTGCCAGGACAGCCCGACCCGCCGGGCGGGCCGGAAAGGACGAGGCTTCCGGCGAGTCGATGCGCTCATGCCGACCCCGACGGGGGAGCGGCTTGTTTCAATCGTCAAACGATGTCAGGAAATCGGACATCGCGCGGCCGCCGCCGCGCCGGGCCGCGCAGGCCGTCAGCAGGTAGACCCGCTCGGCCCCGCCCGCGAGAAGTTCCGCGGCACAGGCCGAAGCCGTGGCCCCCGTGGTCGTGACGTCATCGACGAGCAGCACCCGCCGGGGCAGCCGCCGGGCCGCCAGCCGCCACGCCCGCCGGCCCTCGCGCCAGCGCTCCCGGGCCGTGCGCCCGGCCTGCTCGCCCCCGCGCACCCGGCGCAGGGTGGAACGCGCCGGAACGTTCAGCGCCCCGGCGACGGGTCGCGCCAGGAGGCGGGCCTGGTCGAAACCGCGACGCAGGAGTCGCGACAACGGCACCGGCACCCAGGTCACGAGGTCGACCGGCGGCAGGCGGTGCCGGGCCGCCCGGGCCAGGCGGCGGCCCAGGCCGGCCACCAGCGCCGGGTCGGGGCCGTACTTGCCCCGCCGCACCGCCGCGCCGAGGGGGCCCTCGTACTCGCCGAGGGTCCAGGCGGCGACGACGAAGGGAGGCGGGTCGACGAAGCGCGGCAGGGCGGGAAGCGCCGCCTCGCAGCCCGGGCACAAGCCGTCGGGCGTCCCGAGCCCGACCGCTCCGCCGCAGCCCGGACACTCCCCGGGCAGCACCACGTCGAGCAGGGCGCGGGCCAGGCGGGCGGACATGGCGCCCCCCTATGCCGAAGGCCCCCGGGGCCGCCCGTCAAGATCTGTCAGGAAGCGCGCTCCAACGCCCATAACCGTTTAGTGATGGTACTTGCCGCCCCAGAGGATCGTCCCCGCCCGGTAGAGCTGCTCGGCGAGCACCACCCGCGCCACCTCGTGGTTGAGCACCAGGCGCGAAAGGGCCACGACCCGGTCGGCCCGCCGGCGCACCGCCTCGGCGTGGCCGTAGGGCCCGCCGAGGGCGAAGACGAGGCGCCCGGCGCTTCGCCGCGCCGCGTCGTCGATCAGGCGGGCGAGCTGCTCCGTGGTGAGCTGTTCGCCGCGCTCGTCGAGGGCCACGAGGCGGTCGCCGGGCCGCAGGACGGCGAGCACCCGGGCGCCCTCGGCCTCGCGCACGCGCTCCACGTCGCCGCGAAAGGGCTCGGGCTTGAGGCGCCGCTCCTCCACGGGCATCCGGGACCGGAGGCGCCGGGCGTAGCCCTCCACCGCCTCGTCGGCCCAGGCCTCCCGCCCGCGACCGACCCGCAGGATCAGGACCTTCAAGGCCGGTCAGCGAAGGTCGGCCAGGGACGGCCCGAGCTCGTCGTCGGGCACGACCTCGCCGAGCCCCAGCGCATCGAGGGCGATGCGGGGCGCGTCCACCCAGAGCGCGTCGAGGTCGTAGTAGCCGCGCAGCTCCTGCTGGAAGACGTGCACGACGAGCTCGCCGAGGTCGATCAGCACCCAGCGCCCGCTCTCGAGGCCCTCCACGCCCATCGCCAGCATGCCCCGCTCGGCCTTGACGGTGGCGAGGATGTGCTGGGCGATGGCGCGCACCTGCCGCTGGCTCGCTCCGTTGCACAGCAGGAAGGTGTCGCAGTAGGACACGCGGTCGTGGACGTCGAGGATGGCGATGCCGTCGGCTTTCTTTTCGATGGCTGCCCGGGCCGCGATGCGGGCGAGGTCGAGGTGGTCGATGGCCGTGCCCTCCTTGGGGTTCACCTGCATGGTATCTCCGTGCGTCACGGGCGATCAAGGCTCCTTCGACGGGGACGGGGCCCGGCCCGCCGCCCCTCGGCGCTTCTTGCGGCGCCGGCCGGCCTTGCCGCCCTTGCGGGGGCCGGGGGCGCGAATCCGCTGGGGCTCGCCGATGCCCGAGCGGTTGAGGCGAAGGGTGATCTCCTTGCGGGTGCCGCCTCGCACCCAGGTGCCCATCACCTCGGCCTGCAGCCGCACCGAGGTGGCCTCGTCCACCCACAAGGTGCCCGCCAGGGCGGTGGGGCCGCCCTCGGAAGCGCGGCGCTTCGCCCGCTTCTCGGGGACCGGCTCGGCGGGGGCGAGGGAGACGGCGTAGCGCCGGGCGGGCCGCCCCTCCACGACGCCGGTGCCGAGGTCCTTGTAGGCGATGCGGTCGCGGAACAGCTCCAGCGCCTCGTCCCAGGCGTTCCAGGTGGTGCGGAGCTGGAGCCGGTAGGGCTCGGCGTCGTCCTTGGCGTCCCAGCGCCGCACCCCGCGCCGCAACCAGGCCCGCCCGTCCACCACCCGCACCGCGTAGACGATGTCGCCGTCCACCAGCCGGCGCAGCAGGAAGTGGTCCCAGTCCTGCCAGCGGATGTCGAGGGTCTCGCTCGCCGAGCTGACCAGCTCGTCGTCGCGGTACTCCTTGCGGTTGATCGTCGCGAGGAGGTGGTGCGGCCCGAGCTGCTCGACGGTGGCGAACTGCGCCTGCTCGGAGACCTCGGCGAGGTCCGGCGCGGGCTCCTCCTCCCGGCAACCGCGGCCCGAGCAGGCCGCCAGCAGCGCCAGGGCCGCGCCGAGGCGCCTCACGCCCGGGCCCCCTGCACGAGGTCCCAGGTTCGCAGGACCACCTCGCGCATCCCGACCCCCGTGGCGGCCGAGGCGGCGAGCACCGCCACCACCGCCGGGTCGGCCGCGCGCCGCAGGGCCTCGGCGGCCTCGGCCACCGCCTCGTCCGGGACGAGGTCGCGCTTGCTGAGCACGACGATCTCGGGCCGTTCGAGCAGCGATGCGTCGAAGGCCCCCAGCTCCTCGCGAATCGCGCGGTAGCGGGTGGCGGGCGGCTCGGCCTCGTCCGGGCCGAGGCTCACGAGGTGGACGAGCACCCGCGTGCGGCGGACGTGCCGGAGGAAGCGATGTCCCAGTCCGGCGCCCTCGGCCGCCCCGCGCACGAGGCCCGGGAGGTCCGCCACCACGAAGCTGCCGTCGACGCCCATGTCCACCACGCCGAGCGAGGGTACCAGGGTGGTGAAGGGGTAGTCGGCGATGCGCGGCCGCGCCGCCGACACCCGGGAGATGAAGGTGGACTTGCCCGCGTTGGGGAAACCCACCAGCCCGGCGTCGGCCATGAGCACCAGCTCCAGGCGCAGCCAGCGGTCCTCGCCGGGCTGCCCCGGCGTGGCCCGGCGCGGCGCCCGGTTGGTGCTGCTCTTGAAGGCGGCGTTGCCCCGGCCGGGACGCCCGCCCCGCGCCGCGACCCAGCGCTGGCCGTCCTCGACGAGGTCGGCGAGCACGCGCCCGGTCTCGTCGTCGATGACCCGGGTGCCCACCGGCACCGGCACCTCGACCGAGGCGCCGGAGGCGCCGGTCTTCTCGCGCCCACCGCCAGGCCGGCCGTTCTGCGCCTTCCACAGCGAGCGCCCGCGCAGCTCCTGGAGGGTGGAGCGGCGCTCGGTGGCGACGATCACCACGTCGCCGCCGCGCCCCCCGTCGCCGCCGTCGGGGCCGCCGAAGGGCACGAACTTCTCGCGCCGGAACGACACGATGCCGTTGCCGCCGGAGCCGCTGATCACGCGGATCCGGGCCTCGTCGATGAAGCGCATCGCTCCCGCCCCGCGTCAGGCCGCCCGGCCGGCGGCCCCGAGCCCAGGAAGGCTCAGGCCTCGGCCGGGTAGACGCTCACCTGCCGGCGGTTGTTCCGCTTCTCGAACTTCACCCGGCCGTCCCGGAGGGCGAACAGGGTGTAGTCGCGGCCCAGGCCCACGCCGGGGCCCGGGTGGAAGTGGGTGCCGAGCTGGCGCACGATGATGTTGCCGGCGACGACGAACTGGCCGTCGTGGCGCTTCACGCCCCGGTACTGCGGGTTGGAGTCCCGCCCGTTGCGGGTGCTGCCCTGGCCCTTCTTGTGTGCCATCGTGAACTCCGTTCAGGCCGAGATCTCGGTGATGCTCAGCGCCGTGAGGCGCGGGCGGGAGCCGCGGCGCACGCGGGTGCGCTTGCGGCGGTTGTACTTGAAGGCCTCGCGCTTCTCGCCCAGCTCGTGGGCGACCACCTCGGCCTTCACCGTGGCGCCCTCGACGGTGGGCGCGCCGATGCGCGGCTCGCCGCCTTCCTCGCCGACGAGCAGCACCTGGTCGATCTCGACCGTGCTGCCGACCTCGGCGTCGAGCCGGTCGACGAGAATCCTGTCGCCCTGGCTGACCCGGTACTGCTTTCCGCCACTCGCGATCACCGCGTACATCGAAGACTCCACGAAATCCTGGGGGTTCGGGGGAGCGCCCCGCGGGCACGGACACGCATGGCGCGACGCTCCGACGAAAGCCGGGCATAGATAGGCGACCCGCGCCCCCCTGTCAAGGCGCCGTCCGCGACCCGGGCCTTTCCGGGCCTTCCCCGCTCGCTCTCCGCTACAGCCGCCCGGCGAGCAGCGCCCGCGCCGCGTCGAGGCGGTTCAGCACTTCCTCGGTGGGGAGGTCCTGGTAGCGCTCGGGCAGCATCAGCCGCGAGGACGACTCGAAGACCGCGAGCAGCTCCATGTACTCGAGCATGCGCGTGTCGCGGCTGGGGATCACGTCCTCGAGGGCGGCGTCGAGGTCCTCGGCCGCGAGGAGTTCCCGCCCCTCGTCGGCGGCGTGGTTGGCGGCGGCGATGAGCAGGGCCTCCAGCTCGGCCCCCGAGTAGCCGTCGGTGGCGGCGGCCACGGACCCGAGGTCGAGCCCCGAGGCCGTCGGGAGGTCGTTCTTCCGGACCAGCGCCCACAGGATCGCCTCGCGCTCCTCGGGGCGCTCGGGGAAGAAGAAGGGGATCTTGAGGTCGAGGCGCCCCGGGCGCTTGAGGTCCACGTCGAGCTTGTCGGGGCGGTTGGTCATCATGAGCACCACCACCCGCCCCCGGTGGGCGGTGTCGCTCATGAACTCCTTGAGGCGGGCGATGACGCGGCTGTTGGTGCCGCCGTCGCCCTCGGCCCCCGAGGACATGGAGCGGTCGGCCTCGTCGACGATGAGCAGCACGTAGCCGAGCCCCTCGACCACCTGCAGGACCTTTTCGAGGTTGCCCTCCGTCGAGCCGACCCACTTCTCGCGAAAGTTCTTGAGCTTGAGGCAGGTGAGGCCGCTTTCCGCCGAGAACGCCTCGGCGACGAAGGTCTTGCCCGTGCCCATCGGGCCGACGAACAGGATGCCCATCGGCACCCGGTTGCGGTGGCCGGCCCGAATCGCCGCCGCCACCCGCCGGAGCACGGCCTTGATGCCCTCCATTCCGCCGACCTGGCTGAAGTCGTGCTCGGGCTCGACGAACTCGACGAGGCCGTGGCACTCCTGCTCGATGATCTCCTTCTTTCGGAGGCTCACGGTGCGAAAGGTCACGGGTTCGCCGGACTGTCGGGCCCGCCGGACGATCGCCCGGAGCTGCGCCAGCGACAGGCCGGCGGTGACCCGCGCCAGGGCCTCGGCGTCCATGCCCGCGCCGAGCACCCCGGCCGCCTCCAGCCCGAGGGTGCCCAGGAACGCGCGCCGCTCGTCGAGCGAGGGAAGGGGCACCCGCACCGTGGCGAGCTGGGTGCTGCCGAGGAGCCGGCGGTGGACGTCCGACAGGTTCTCGCTGACGAGGATGACGAGGTTGTCGCTGTGCTGGATCGCCGGGTCGGTGGACCAGCGCTGGAGCGCGACGAGGTTGGCCTTGTCGGCCTGGGACATGAAGGCGAGGTCGCCGTGGGGCGCGATCATCTCGACGTAGTCCAGCACCGCGGCGGCGTGCTGGGCCGGGTCGGTGATCAGCTCCTCGACGAGGGGGAGCACCTCGCCCGGGGACCGGGGGAGCACGTCGATGCCCGCCTCGCCCCGCAGCGCCCGCCGGGCGTTGACCACGGCCCGGAAGCGGCTCGCCATGCGCGGCTCGGGAAACTCGAGGCCCTCGCTGACGTTGTAGTAGGCGACGATGTCCTTGGTGCGGGCCAGGAAGCGCTCGAGCAGCTCCCGCAGGGGGACGTAGCGCCCCTCGCCGGCACCGTCGCCGGCCTCCTCCGGCCAGGGGTAGAGGTCGCGCACGTTGCCGTGCAGCAGGAACATGCTCGCCTCGCCCGAGAGGTAGCGCTGGCGCAGCTCCTCGAGCCAAGCGGGAAGGGGGCGCGCGTCCGCCATGCGGTCCTCCGTGGTGCGGGCCGGGCCCGTCGCCGGGACAGCGGCACCGGGATGCCCGAGCCTATCGCCCGGCCAGCAGCACCGGGATCTCGCCCTCGCCCTCGGCGAGCGGCGCCAGCGCCCGGCCGATCACCGCCGACGGGGAGGCCTCCCCAGCCGCCCGCGCCCGCCCGGGCACCGCCGAGGCCACGAGCGGATCGCCCACGCGAATCGGAGCCTCGCCGGCCTCGACCCGGCAGGAGGCGACCCCCGCGAGGGCCAGCAGCAGCCGCCCGCCGCCCGGAGGCCCGCCGAGAACCACGCCGGCATCGGGCACCGCCACGCCGAGGGCCCGCGGGTCGGCCGCGGCCGTGGTGCGGACCAGCCGCTTGCCGTCGTCGCTCATGCGGACCACCTCGCCGGCCTCGACCCCCGAGGAGAAGGGCAGGGCCACCGCGAGGGCGGTGCCCTCCACGCTCGCCCGGCCGGCGTCGACCGGCCCGTGGACGCCCAGCCCCCGCGCCTCCTCGGCGTTGCCCACCGTCACCCGGGCGCCGCCGCGGGCGTTGAGGAAGAGCGCGCCGTCCTTGCGAGAGGAACCCCGGCGCCCCTCGACGAGGCGGGCCTGGAGCACGCGGTGGGTGCTGTCGACGGTGAGGTCGCCGCGCAGCTCGACGGAATCGGCGATGAGCTTCGGGGTGCGGACGACGTGGGCCGCCTCGAGGGTGGTGACGCTGGCCCCCCGGCAGTTCACGCCGCCGCTGAGCACGTTGAGGCCGCCGCGGTTGATCGTGAGCCCGCCCGTCATCACGTCGCCGGATCGCCGCACGGCGCCGATG
>WGAH01000410.1 GCA_015489145.1 Deltaproteobacteria bacterium | reverse complement strand
CTGCCGCCCCTCCAGCGCGCCGCCCTGCCGGGTCCCGAACCCGAGGACCCGGCCCGCATTCCCGCCAAGGTGGACGTGATCCTCGCCTCGCTCAAGGCCGACACGACGCCGTGGGAACTCCCGGCCCTGCTGCCCCTCCTCGCGCTCCTCGCCACCGCCCTCGCCCTGCGCCGGGGCGGGCGGACCGGCGTGCTGGCCCTGGCGGTCCTGGCCTGGGTCGACCTGCGGAGCTTCGGCGGCGACTACCAGGTGCGCGTCTCCCCCTCGGTGCTCCTCGACGAGCCGCCGGCCCTGCCCGTGATTCGCGCCGCGGGCGGGCGCGGGCGCACCACCGTGGTCGACCGGCGGCGCTCGCCGGAACTCGACGGCGAGCTGATGAGCGCCAGCCTCGGCCTGCTGTGGGGCACCCGCGACGTGATCGTCACCAGCCCCCTCCTCGTGCTGCGAAACGACGCGCTCCTGTCGCTGGTGGGGCTCGACGTGGGCGACCGGGGGCGGGTGAAGGTGCGGCGCCTCGCCCGCTGGCCGCGCCTGGTCGACCTTCTCGGGGTGCGCTGGCTCCTGAGCGTCCACGACCTCGGCGAGGCCGGCTACCCCCGGCGCGGCGGCACCGAGCGCGTGGGCCTCTACGAGAACGAGGACCCGCTGGAGGGGGCCTGGCTCGTGCCCTGCGCCCGGCCCACCGACGACCCCTTCTCGGCGATCACCGAGTTCGACCCGCGGAGCGAGGCCCTGGTGGAGGGGGCGGCGGCGCACGAGCTGGGAGCGGTGGCGGCGCCGGGCTGCGGCGCGGGTCCGGCGGGAGAGGCCCGCATCGCGAGCGAGACGCCGGTGCGCCTCGACATCGAGGTGCGGGCCGAGCGGCCGGCGGTCCTCGTGCAGAACGACAGCTTCTACCCGGGCTGGCGGGCCTGGGTCGACGGCGAGCCGGCGCGCCTGCTGCGGGTGGACCTCCTGTTCCGCGGGGTCCTCGTCGAGCCGGGCGCGCACCGGGTCACGCTGCGTTACCAGCCCGCCTGGTTCCGGCCGGCGATGGCCGGCCTGGTCCTGGGCCTGCTCGCGTTGCTGGGGATGGCGGCGGCGCGGGCCCGGGGATGGAGGCTTCCTTGGGCGAGATCCTCAGCGTCGGCGAGCTGACCCACCGCATCAAGCGCGCGCTGGAGCGGGGCTTTTCGCGGGTGGAGGTCGAGGGCGAGGTGTCGCGCTTCGTCGCCCACCGCTCCGGGCACTGGTACTTCGTCCTCAAGGACGACGACGCGGTGCTGAGCTGCGCGATGTTCCGCAACGCGAACCAGCGGGTCGGCTTCACGCCCCGCGACGGCGAGCGGTTGGTGCTCGTCGGCGACGTGAGCGTCTACCCGCCGAGGGGGAACTACCAGCTCATCGTGCGCGCCATGCGCCGGGCCGGCGCCGGCGACATCGCCGCGCGGCTCGAGGCGCTCAAGCGCAAGCTCCAGGCGGAGGGACTGTTCGACCCCCGGCGCAAGCGCCCGCTGCCGCCGGTGCCCCGGGCGGTGGGCGTCGCGACGAGCCCGACGGGAGCGGCCATTCGGGACATCCTCAAGGTGATGCGCCGGCGCTTTCCCGGGGCGGTGGTCTACCTCGCGCCCTGCCGGGTGCAGGGCGAGGGGGCGGCCGAGGAGATCGTCGACGCCCTGCGCCTGCTGGCCGAGCACGGCAAGAGCGAGGTGATCATCGTCGGCCGCGGCGGCGGCAGCCAGGAGGACCTGTTCTGCTTCAACGACGAGCGGGTCGCCCGGGCGATCGCCGCCAGCCCCGTTCCGGTGGTGAGCGCGGTGGGCCACGAGATCGACACCACCATCGCCGACCTGGTCGCCGACCGCCGGGCCGCCACCCCCTCCCACGCCGCCGAGCTGGTGGTGCCCGAGCGGGAGCGCATGCTCCAGGACCTCGACGCCCTCGACGACCGCATGAAGGCGGCGATGGCGCGCATCCTTCGGCGGCACCGCGAGCGCGTGGGGCGGCTGGTGCTCCGGGGGCCCCACCGGCGGCTGCAGGACGCGCGGCGGCGCTGCGACGAGCTCGGCCGGCGGCGCGACCTGGCGATGCGGCGCGCCCTGGAGGGTCGGCGGTCGCGGCTGGCCGGCGCCCGCGGTCGCCTCGACGCGCTCTCGCCGCTGTCGGTGCTCGGGCGCGGCTACGCCGTGGTCCTGCGCGAGGGCCGGGCGGTGATCGACGCCGCCGAGCTCGCGCCCGGCGACGGCGTGGAGCTGCGCCTGCACCGCGGCGGCGCCTCGGCGCGGGTGGAGGCGGTCCGCCGCGGCGGGGGCTGAGCGCCTCTCAGGGCGGGTCGAGGCAGACGGTGGTCGCGTCGCCTTCGCGCAGCAGGCGCAGGGTGCCGGCCCCGGGGCGCGCGAGCGCGATGCGCTCGGCCCGCCGCCGGCCGGCGGGGTCGCTGCCGTGGACCACGACCAGGGTGTCGCCGGGGCGGAGGCGGGCGATGGCCACCTCGCCCCCGTCGGCGGTGCCGAGGACGAGCTGCGGCGGGTCGGTGGGGCTTTCCCGCTCGGCCACCCGGGGCACCGGCCGGCGCAGGACCACCGTCCGGCGGGTGGGCACCGGGTCCTTGCCGGGCACGACCCCGCAGGCCGGCTCGCCGGCGGAGCTTCGCGTGGCGGGGGCGGGGACCGCGCGCACCCCGTCGAGGCGGGTCCAGCCGACGGCGGCCACCCGCAGCGCCCGGCCGTCGGGGGCGGCGTCCCAGCCCGTGACCCCGTAGAGCAGGCTCGCCCGGCGGGTGTGGAGGCCGAGGCGGGCCAGGGCGACCTCGGTGTCGATGGCGTCGTCGAGGCGCGCGCGCACCCCCGCGTCCCAGGGGTCGGCCAGGGCGACGCCGCCGCCCCGACTCGGCGCGGCGTAGTGGAGATCCGCCTCGGCCGGCGGCGCGGCTGCCCGGGCGGCGGCGAGGATCAGGAGGAGGAGGGGGCCCATCCCTCCGGGCTACGGATCGGCCTGCCCGGGGGATGAGGCCGCCGCGCCCCTTCAGGCGGTGTGGGCCCGCGGGGCCACGTCCTCGCGAAGGTAGGCGGCGCCGGTCTTGACCAGGAGGGTGAAGACGAAGGCGCCCAGGCCCCAGATGCCCGCGCCCACCAGCAGCTCGTGGAAGCTGGGCACGTACTCGTAGATCTCGCCCAGGCCGGAGGGGGTGAAGCCCGGCAGGATGAGCAGCATGCCCTTTTCGAGGTAGACGCCGGTGAAGATCAGCACGCAGCCGATGTTGAGGGTGGTCAGGTTCTTGCGGGTGGCCGGCACGAGGAACAGGAGGAAGGCGACGACGCTGAACAGCAGGCTGGTCCAGGCGTAGGGCACCAGCGCGTTGTGCCCGTCGATGCCGAACCAGACGTACTGGGTGTAGAGCATGTGCTCGGTGCGGGACGAGAACTCCTTGTAGACCTCGGCGCCGAGCAGGAACAGGTTGATGAACATCGAGTACGCCATGAACTCGGCGATTTTCTGGATCGCGGCGTCCTTGATGTCGAAGGTGGTGGATCGCCGGATGATCTGGAAGACGATGATCAGGATGGCCGGACCCGAGCAGAAGGCGCTGGTCAGGAAGCGCGGGGCCAGGATCGAGGCGTTCCAGTAGGGGCGGCTGCCGAGGCCGTTGAACAGGAAGGCGGTGACGGTGTGGATGCTCACCGCCAGGGGGATGGAGAACAGGATGAGGGGGACGACGAAGCCGTAGTTCGGGTGCTCGCCGCGGAAGCTCTTGTAGACGAGGTGCCCCGCGATCACGGCGTTGAGCGCGAGGTAGCCGTTGAGCACCATCACGTCCCAGCTCAGGATCGACTGGGGGAAGTTCAGGCGGCCGACCGGCACGGGAGCGAGGTGCAGGAAGCGGTCGGGGTGGCCGAGGTCGACGATCACGAAGCAAAGCGCCATGATCACCGCCGAGATGGCGAGGAATTCCCCCAGGATGGCGACTTCCTTGATCGGCTTCCAGTTGTAGACGTAGGCCGGGATCACGAGGGTGACCGCCGCCGCCGCCACGCCGACCATGAAGGCGAAGTTCCCGATGTAGAAGCCCCAGCTCACCGGGTCGCGCATGCTCGTGACGATGAGGCCGGACCGGAACTGGTGGACGTAGGCGGTGGCTCCGAGCGCCATGAGCACCAGGAGGAACCCCATCCACAGGTAGTAGGTTCGGTTGCCCTTGAGCACGAGGGACAGGGTCGTGCGGAGGAACGCGAGGATGGACGCCATGGGTGGCTCCGCTCAGATGCTGTAGAAGTAGAAGAACTTGTTGCCCTGGTTCAGCTCCTCCTTGAGCACGAAGACGCGCTGCTGGTCCATGACCCGGCGGATCTCGCTGTTCGGGTCGAGGAGGTTGCCGAACTTTCGGGCGCCCACCGGGCAGATCTCGACGCAGGCCGGGTAGCGGCCCCGGCGGGTGCGCTGGATGCAGAAGATGCACTTCTCGACCACCCCCCGGTACCGCGGCCGGTTGCCGAGGTAGTGGGTGGTGGTGTTGATCTCCTCGGTGGGGATCTGCGGGTCGGCCCAGTTGAAGTGCCGCGCGTCGTAGGGGCAGGCGGCCATGCAGAAGCGGCAGCCGATGCACCAGTTGTAGTCGATGACGACGATTCCGTCGGGTTCCCGCCAGGTGGCCTGCACGGGGCAGACGCGGGTGCAGGGCGGGTTCTCGCACTGCTGGCACTGCACCGGCATGTAGAAGTGGCCCTCGCGCGGGACCTGCTCCGGGTCGTAGTAGTGGTTGGCGTGGTGGAGGTCGACGCCGCGGGACTTCTCCATCTCGAGCACGCGGATCCAGTGGATCTGCGGGTCGTGGCGGGACTGGTTGTTCTCGCCCACGCAGGCGTAGACGCAGCGCCGGCAGCCGATGCAGCGGCTGAGGTCGAGGCCGTAGGCGAACAGGGTCTCGGGGAGGGGGCCGTCCGTGCGGATCTCGAAGTCCTTGCCGTACTTCTCCTTGTAGTCGGCCCGCAGCTCCGCGATGCGCTCCTCGAGCTCCTCGGGGGTGAGTTCCCGGAAGTGCTTGTCGAGGAAGGCCTGGTCCTGCTCGCAGCCGGTCAGCAGGCCTCCGGCCACGGCGGCGACGCCGAAACGGAGGAAGTCGCGGCGACTGCCCCACTCGGGTTCGACCTCGGGGCCGCCCGCGCAGCCGCCGTCGGAGCAGGGGGGGGTCGGTTGATGCCGTTCGATCATCCTGGACTCCGGATCAGTGGACGCTGGTGGGG
>WGAH01000409.1 GCA_015489145.1 Deltaproteobacteria bacterium | reverse complement strand
TGCTCGACCAAGCCCGGGCGCTGGCGTCCCTCGACCCGGGGGTGGTCGTGCGCTTCCGCTTCCTGCCCTCGACCCCCGCCGCCCGGGAGGTCGCCCGCCGGGCGCTGGCGGCGCGGGATTCCGGGGGCGAGGCGGCGGTGCTCGCCGGCGAGGCGGCGGACGGGCCGGCGGCGCCGGAAGCGGCGCTCGACGCCGAGGTGGCGCTGGCCGCCGAGCGGGGTGTGCGGGCGACGCCGACCTGGTTCGTCGCCGGCTACCGCCTGCGGGGGGCGCAGTCGCTGGACGCCCTGGAGCGGGTGGTGCGCCTCGAGCTCTACGACCTCGGCCGCGGGCCCCTGCCCGGGCCACGCCCAGAGCCGCCGGGCGGCGCGGCCGGGGCGAAGCCGTGAGCCGGGCCAACCCCGGGCGCGTGGCGGCGGTGCGGGTGCTGGTGGGGGTCGAGGGCGGCGCCCACGCCGAGGACCTCCTCGCCGAGCTCGCCCCGCCGCCCCCCGACCGCGCCCTGGCCTGGAACCTGGCCCTGGGCGTGCTGCGCCGGCGGGGCACGCTGGACGCGCTCCTCGCCCCGCTGGTGCGCGGCGGCCTCGACCGCCTCCAGCCGCCGGTGCGGGCGGCCCTGCGCGTCGGGGCCTACGAGCTCAAGTTCGCCCGCACCCGCGATCACGCCGCCGTGGACCAGGCCGTGGAGGTGACGCGGGCCACCGGCGCCGGTCGCGCCGCGGGCCTCGTGAACGCGGTGCTCCGAAAGGCCGCCCGCGGGCGCGTATCCGACGACCCCTGGCTCGACCTCCCCCCCTGGCTGCGCCGGCGCTGGCGGGGCTGGGACGCCTGGGTCGCGCGCCTGGCCGAGCCCCCGGCCCTGTGCGGGAGCTGGCGGGACGCCCCGGTGGAGGGGCTGGCGACGGCGCCGGCCGAGGCCGGGGGCGAGGCGGTGCCGGGCTGCTTCCGCCTCGTCGATCCCGGCGGGCCGGTGCCCGAGCTGCCCGGCTTCGCCGAGGGACGCTGGTGGGTGATGGACCCGGCGGCGGCGCGGGTGGCCGACCTCGCCCGGGGCGAGCGGGTGCTCGACGCCTGCGCCGCCCCCGGCGGCAAGAGCTTCCGCCTGGCGGCGGCCGGCGCCGCCGTCACCGCCGTGGACGCCGACGATGAGCGCCTCGCCCGGGTGGGGGAGGGGGCCGCCCGCCTCGACCTGCCCGTCGCCCTGCACCGCCACGACTGGCTCGACGGCCCGGCCCCCGACCTGCCCCGCGACTTCGACGCGGTGCTCGTCGACGCCCCCTGCACCGCCCTGGGCACCGTGCGGCGGCACCCGGAGATCCGCTGGCGCCGCCGCCCCGGCGACCCGGCGGCGATGGCCCCGCGACAGCTCGCCATCCTCCGGGCGGCGGCCGAGCACGTCGCCGACGGCGGCCGGCTGGTCTACGCCGTCTGCTCCCCGGAGCCCGAGGAGGGCGAGGGCGTGGTGAGCCGCCTCGCCGGCTGGCGGGTGGTCGACGCCTGGGCCAGCGCCCCGCCGGCCGGCGACGAGGACGCCTTCCAGGCCTTCGTGCTGGAGCGGGCGGGCGGTTAGGCGGGCGCGATGCCGAAGGCCGTCGACACCCCGATGATGCAGCAGTACCTGGCGCTCAAGGCGCAGGTGCCCGACGCGATCCTGCTCTACCGGATGGGCGACTTCTACGAGTGCTTCTTCGACGACGCCAGGGACGCCGCCCGCCTCCTCGACCTCACGCTGACCAGCCGCAACAAGAACGACCCCGACCCGATCCCGATGGCCGGGGTGCCGCACTTCGCGCTGGAGGGCTACCTCGAGAAGCTCGTCGAGGCCGGGCGCAAGGTCGCCATCGCCGAGCAGGTGGAGCCGCCGGGCAAGGGCAAGCGCCTCGTCGAGCGCAAGCTGGTGCGCGTGGTCACGCCGGGGCTTCCCTGGGACGTGGACGGCCTGGAGGCCCGGGAGAGCTGGTACCTCGCCGGGGTGTGCGGGACGGGGCCGGTGGGCCTCGCCTTCCTCGACGTGTCCACCGGGGCGCTCAAGGTGGCCGAGGCGGCGAACGTCGAGGAGGCGGCGGCGGAGCTGCGCCGGCGGGAACCCCGGGAGGTGCTCCTCGACCCGGCGGCGGCGGCCGACGACGGCCTGGCGCGGGCCCTGGCCGGCGTGCCCCGGGCGAACGGCGACGCGGCGTGGTTCGACCGGGCCGCGGCGCGGGACAACCTCCGGCAGCTCCTCGGCGTGGCGGATCTCGGGGGCTTCGGCGTCGAGGACGACGGTCCCGCCGTGCAGGCGGCCGGGGCGCTGGTCAGCTACGCCCGCGACGGCGCGCTGGTCGACCTGTCCCACGTCCGGCGCATCGAGCGCGTGCACCTCGGCGGGCACATGGCGCTGGACGAGGCGACGCTGCGAAACCTCGAGGTGCTGCGCCCGCTGCGGGGAACCGGGCGCAAGGGCACGCTGCTCGGCCTGGTGGACCGCACGCGCACCCCGATGGGGGCGCGGCTGCTGCGGGAGTGGCTGGCCCGGCCGCTCCTCGACGTGGCGGCGATCCGCCGCCGGCAGGACGCGGTGGAGGCGCTCCTCGACGACGAGCTCCGGGGGCGGGTGCGCGAGGCCCTCGACCGGGTGGCCGACGTCGAGCGCCTGGCGGGCAAGGTGGCCCAGCGCAGCGCCAGCGCCCGCGACCTCGTCGCCCTCGCCGCTTCCCTGGAGGCCCTGCCGGACGTGGTGGAGCTCCTCGCCGGGGTGCCGGCCCTCGCGCCGCGGCTGCCCGACGACCTCGCGCCGGACGTGGCGGCGGACGTGCGCCGCTGGCTGGTGGACGAGCCGCCCCTGTCGCTCACCGACGGCGGCCTCATCCGTCCCGGCGTCCACGAGCGCCTCGACGAGCTGGTGAGCCTGGCCCGCGAGGGGCGCGGCGCCATCGCCCGCATGGAGGCCCGGGAGCGCGAGCGCACCGGCATCTCCAGCCTGCGCATCAAGCACAACCGCGTCTTCGGCTACTTCATCGAGGTGACGAACGCGAACCTGCACAAGGTGCCGGGCGACTGGTTCCGCAAGCAGACCCTCGCGAACTGCGAGCGCTACGTCACCGAGGAGCTCAAGCGCTTCGAGGCCGAGGTGCTCGGGGCCAGCGACAAGCAGAAGGCCCTGGAGTACGAGCTGTTCGCCGCCCTGCGCGACCGGGTGGCCGGGGCGGTGGAGCGGCTGCAGGCCATCGCCCGGGCCGTCGCCTTCCTCGACGTGGTGGCCGGCCTCGCCGAGCTGGCGGTGGACCGCCGCTACGTGCGCCCGCGGGTGGACGACAGCCTGGTCCTCGACATTCGCGACGGCCGGCACCCGGTGGTCGAGGCGATGGACCTCGACGAGCGCTTCGTGCCCAACGACGTGCGCCTCGACGACCGCCGCCGCCTCGCCATCCTGACGGGCCCCAACATGGCGGGCAAGAGCACGGTCATGCGCCAGGTGGCGCTGGCGGTGCTGCTGGCGCAGGTCGGCAGCTTCGTGCCGGCGAGCGAGGCGCGCATCGGCCGGGTGGACCGCATCTTCGTGCGGGTGGGGGCCAGCGACGACCTCGCCCGGGGGCGCAGCACCTTCATGGTCGAGATGGCCGAGACGGCGCTGATCCTCAACGAGGCGACGGATCGCTCCCTCGTGCTCCTCGACGAGATCGGGCGCGGCACGAGCACCTACGACGGCCTCGCGATCGCCTGGGCCGTGGCGGAGGCGATGCACGACCGGGTGCGCGCCCGCACGATCTTCGCCACCCACTACCACGAACTCGTCGCGCTGACCGAGGACAAGCCCCGGGCCTTCAACCTGCACGTCGCCGTCAGCGAGTGGGGCGACCGCATCGTCTTCCTCCGCACGCTCAAGGAGGGCGGGGCCTCGCGCAGCTACGGCATCCAGTGCGCGCGCCTCGCCGGCATGCCCGAGGAGGTGCTCGCGCGCTCCCGGGAGCTGCTCGCCGAGCTCGAGCGCCGCCCCCGCCACGGCCCGCCGACGCGACAGCTCAGCCTGTTCGAGGTGCCGGCTGCCCCGGCGGCCCCCGACCCGGTGCGCGAGGCGCTCGCCGAGGTCGACCCGGACGCCCTGAGCCCCCGGGAGGCCCTCGAGGTGCTCTACCGCCTCAAGGCCCTGGCCGAGCAGGGCTGAACGCGCGACGGGGACCGCCGGCCGACCGCCGGCATCGAGACGCCGGAGGAGCGGTCGACGAATGGCGGCG
>WGAH01000408.1 GCA_015489145.1 Deltaproteobacteria bacterium | reverse complement strand
TGGGCGTCGTCGAGAAAGCGTGCCAACCCAACACCGGTCCACCACCGCTGCTCTCCCACTCCAAGTACCCCGTGTCCACCGAGCTCGTGTGGCTCCAGTCGATGGCGCAGCCCGGCGTCGGCGGGGTCACGGCGAACCGCACCCGCGTGGAGCCCTTGGGCGAGCCGCCGCCGCCCTCGCTCACCCAGTAGAGGCGGATCGTGTCGCCGAGGAACGCGTCGAAGTCCACGTCATCGTGCTCGTAGTAGACGCCCGTGCCGGTGTCGCTTGCCGGCTTCACCGCGTAGCCATCACCCTTGTGTTTGTGATTCGCCCCGTCGTACCGGAACACCCACCAGTGGAGCTTGGGGCTGCCCGACGGAGCCGCCAGGTCCACGTCGACCTGGTAGGGGCCCTCACAAGCCGTATCGGTATCCGCCAGGAAGGCGTCGAACTCCTCGTGGGCCCCGGCGTAGAGCACCGTGTTGCGCGGCTCGACCAGGCGCACCTCGTCGCCCTCGCCGAGCACGCAGCCCGTGTCGGCACAGGCCGCGGTGGCCTTCCAGGCCCAGCGCCCGGCCTCGCTGCCCGCGTTCGGGTCGTCCACCGGCAGGTTCATCGCCACGATACCATCGCTGAAGTCGTCGGCGGCTACCATGCGCGCCTTCCACGCCCACAGCGGCGCCCTGGGGTAGTCGGTGCCATCCACCGTCACCGGGTCGTACACCAGGCCCGACGAGTCACCGCCGAGCACCTCGACCAGGCAGGCGATGCCGCTGGCCTTCAGCGTGTCGCAGGCGTCCTTGACGAATCCGCGGTAGGCGTGCTCGCTGAAGAACATCACCTGGTTCGACAGGCCCATGACCCCGAGGCCCGCGCCGATGCCCACCGCGTTGTTCATCGAGATCACCACCGCGTCGGCCGAGCCGCTGATGTTCCAATCGCTGTTGTCCTGGTGCCAGAACGGCCCCTCGGGCGCGTGCGCATCGAAGTACTGCACCGAGGCAGCGGACGGGTCGAGGGTGATGCTCCCGAGCTCGGCCCCCGCGGCGTCGAGGAACCGCACCCGGATGCCCCAGACGTACACGATCCGGTCGAGGGCTTCCCTCGTGGCGTCGGTGGCGCTCGCATCCACATCCGAGGGCGTCCATTCCAACACGATGCTGTTGGGCGTCACCCAGCTCCAGGAACCCGTCGTGGCGCAACGCGTGCCACCGATGCAATGCCGCCGCTGCACCACCTGGTAGGGAGAGGTCTTCGACACGGACTCGCTGACGTAGGACCACCGCGCCGTGGCGTCGTCGAAGATCATGGGCTGGAAGGACTGCGGCACCAGGTTCGCGCCCAGGTCGATCGGCAGGTGCCCGTGCGGAACGGTGTAGAAGTACTCCAGCACCACCTTGTCGGCGGAAGTCACACCCGAGGGCTGGGTGAGCCCCGTCCACGTCGCCTGGACCTTGTCTCCCTCGCAAAAGGAATAGTCCCCCGTGCAGGTCGCCCCCGGGTCCGCGTCCTCTGCGGCGGGATCCCCGGGCATTCCCATCACCAGGCTGGGCAGCACGTACCGCGGCAGCGCCACGTCGAGCAGCCGCAGCCACACCTCGACGTCGGATCCGTCGATGGTGCTGGAGGCGCTGTCGGTGGGGCAACCCCTCGGCAGGCCGCTGTCGCCCGTGTCGCGCGAGCCGCACACCGAGTCGTCGCCGGTGGGCACGACGTACACCCCCGAGCGGAACTGCTCGGCGAGCTCGGCGAAGTCGCTGGCCGTCCAGCTCACGACCGGCTCCACCGACGACGAGGTGCCGCACTGGGCCGCGGCGTCGTGCACCTGCCACTGCCAGGTTTCGGGGCCGTCGATCATGCGCCAGGGCTCGTCGAAGATCACCCCGCGCACCACGCCCGTTCCGGCGTCGTCGTGCTCGTCGGCCTCGCGCCGCACGCGCTCGGCGAACCAGCGGTAGTGGCAGGGCTGGATCCAGCCGAACTCGGTGGAGTCCGGCGCGCCGACCACGCCCAGGGTGCGGAGTTCCGGGTCGGCCCCCGGCGCCCGGCGCCGCTCGATCACGTCGTTCGCCGCACTCCAGTCCGCCCAGTAGCACGGGCCGTTGTCCGATGGCTCGTCCATCGCGCCCGGCAGCCGGAACATCGCCATCGTCGCCCCGGCCCCCTCGACGGCGTCCACCGTCGCCGGCGCGTCGGCCAGCGCCCACAGCCCGTCGGCGTAGCCCGTGTCGACGTAGACCAGCCGCAGCTCCGCCGCGTCGTAGGGAAAGTCGGCGTCGCTCCGCAGCACGTCGCAGGTCACCCCCGTGTCCTCGGCCCAGCGGGCGTCGGCGGTGGGCACGTTCACCTGCTCCCCGGCGATGATGTGCACCACCCCCGTCCACGCCCGGGCCGCCGTGCTGCCGAGCAGCCACAGGAACCCGCCGCCGTAGAGCAGGGCGAAGAACCACCCCGTGAACCCGATGCCCGCGTCGGGCGGCTCCTCGGCCACCCACCACGACCAGAAGCGCCGGAGCCACCCTTCACGGGGCCCGCTCTCGCCGTTGCGGTGTTCGTCCGTCCGTCCGTCCGTCCGTCCGTCCTGCAAGCTTCATACCTGCCTCCCGTCGCCCGCCGGCGCGTCGCGGGCCGCGGCGAACCGGCTTCAAAAGCAGTCTA
>WGAH01000407.1 GCA_015489145.1 Deltaproteobacteria bacterium | reverse complement strand
GGGAGCGCCGGGCCGGGCCGACGGTGGGGTCGTCGCGGGTGGGCTCGGGCGGCTGGTGGACGGCGCCGAGGGCGTCGCGGTTGTAGCGCTCCCAGAAGGCGGCGGTGCGGGCGGCGGTCATGCGCGTGTAGCCGCTGGTGCTCGCCAGCCCCGAGCGGAGGCCGCTGTGGCCGATGGGCAGGGCCCAGGCGGCCCGGTAGGGCGCCACCCCGTCGAGGAAGCCGCGGGCGGCGTGGAAGGCGCGCTCCCAGATGTCGAACTCCTCGAGCAGCGTGAGGTAGCCGGTGACGCCCGCGTCCCGGAGGATGCCGGGAAGCGGACCCGGATCGCGCCAGGCGGCGGCCTCGTCCAGCGGCATGCGCGGGCGGTGGAAGCGCGAGACGTCGGCGAGCTGCCCGAGCAGCAGCGCGGCGGCGAGGAGGCCGACGAGGCGCGGCGCGGCGCGGCGGCGCAGCCGGTCGAGGAGGGCGTCGAGGCCGGCGGCGGCGGCCAGGGCCACGGCCAGCGACACGACGACCAGCCAGCGGTTCGGGAAGCGGAACAGCCTCATGCCGGGCACGGCGAGCCAGGCGAGGCGGTAGACGGGGGTGTTGGCCCCCAGCACGAGGAGGAGGGCGAGCAGCGCCACCGCGCCCCAGGCCCACGCCAGGCGCCGCCGCAGGGCGAGGCCGGCGGCGGCCAGGGCCAGGGGGGCGAGGCCGAGGTAGCCGTAGTTGCCCCAGGGCAGGCTGCCGACGCCCCGGTAGTCGTAGGTCTCCATGCTGCCGACGCGGGCCGGGTCGACGAAGACGAGGAGATCCGCCCAGCGGAAGGGGAAGGCGGTGGCGAAGGCCCAGGAGTGGTCCTCGTGGAGGTAGGAGGCGGCGGTGAAGCGCGCGACGGGGACGAGCTGCGCGGCGAGGAGCGCCGCCGACAGCGCGGTGGCTCCGCCGACGGCGGCGGCGAGGCGCGCGGCCTCGGCCCGGGACCGGCGGGCGGCGCCCGGCAGGGCGACGAGGGTGCGCCCGGCCAGCAGGAGCCCCGTGATGTAGGAGAGCTGCGGGTGGCCGGCGGCGAGCTGCACCGCGAGGGCGAGGGCGAGGAGCGGCCCGCCGCGCCGCCCCCGGGAGGCGATCACCCGCTCGCCGGCGAGGAGCACCCAGGGCAGCCAGGCGGCGGCGGCGTGCATGTTGAGGTGGCGCAGGTGCGACACCATGAAGCCGCTCCAGGCGAAGACGAGGCCGGCGAAGGCGGCGCTCTCGGGGCGCAGGCCCGCCCGCCGGGCCAGGGCCCAGGCGCCGGCGGCGGCCAGGGCGAAGTCGAGGGTCATCGCCAGGTTCGTCGCGACGAAGGGGTCGAGCAGCGCGTAGAGCAGCAGGTGGGGCGGGTAGAGCGCGCCGGCCTCGACTTGCGCGAGAAAGGGCGAGCCCGAGTAGACGCCGGGCATCCAGGTCGGGAAGTCGCCGGCCCGCAGGCACCGCCCGAGGAACAGGCGGTAGGGGATGTTGGCGTGCAGCAGGTCCGACACCCAGATGTCGTGCTGCACGACGATGGCCCCGCCGAACAGGAGCGGCAGCAGGGGCACGGCGACGGCGGCGGCGAGCAGCAGGGCCCAGGGCAGCGAGCGGCGCATGGCGGGAGGGTAGCCGAGGGCGCCGCGCCGCGGGCCGGCGACGGGCACCGGCTCAGAGGAACAGCTTCAGCGAGCCGAGGAAGGTGCGCGGCCACCCGGGGGTGAAGTGGATGTCCTCGACGGGCTCGGGCTCGTCGGCGAGGCGGGAGGCGTTGGCGAACTGCACCTCCTTCCACTCGCTGTCGAGCACGTTGTCGACCTGCAGCGCGACCTCCGCGACGCCCCGCCGGTAGCCGAGCTCGGCGTCGAGCACCGTCCAGCCCTCGGCGATGAGCGACCCGTCCTCGGTCGCCGGCCGGTCGCCGATGGTCCGCACCCGCAGGTCGCCGCCGAGCCCCGAGGGGTGCAGCACGCCGACGCCCCCCGCCAGGGTGAAGGTGGGGGCGAGGGCGACCGCGTCGGCGTTGCCGGCGTTCTCGGTGTAGGTGGCCGAGGCGAGGGTCAGGTCGGCGTAGGCGTACAGCCACTCGACGGGATGGGCGCGGAGGAAGGTGTCCACGCCGGTGCGGTGGGTCGGGCCGCGCAGCTCGGTGGTGCCCTCGTCTCCGACCCAGACCGTCTCGGCGTCCATGTCGAGGGCGTAGGCGGCGACGGCGAGCTGGCCCACTCCGGCCCGGCGCAGCCGCAGGCCGCCCTCGTAGCCCCGCGCCCGGGTGAGCGGGTCGACCGGGTCTTGCGAGCGCACCACGCCGCGGGCGTCGTTCGAGTGAAAGCCGTGGCCCCAGTTGGCGAAGAGGTCGAGCCAGCCCGCCGGCGTCACGATCAGGCTCGCCTTGGGGCTCACGATGGACGCGTCGGCGACGCCGGTGCCGGTGGCGCCGTCGCCGAGCGCCTCCAGGCGGTCCTCGACGGCGAAGGTGAAGTGGTCGAGGCGCGCGCCGCCGACGAGGCGGATCGCGTGCTTCCAGCTCAACTCCTCGCGGATATAGGCCCCGTTCCGGCCCTCCTCGAAGGCCGCGTCCACCGTGGTCGAGAGGCGCTCGCGCTCGTGGTCGTGGGCCAGCACCGTCCGCCCGACATCGAGGCGCCCCTGGGCGCCGATGCGCGTGGCGAAGGCGAATGGCCCCGCCGCCCGCCGGTCCCACCAGGCCAGGTCGTAGCCGCTGAAGCGCCGCTGGTCGACCTGCTCGATCTGGTCGCCGTTTTCCGGGTCGTCGGCGAAAAAGGTGAAGTTCGAGTACAGCTCGAGGGCGTAGCTGCCCATCCAGGCGCTCAGCCGGAGCGCGTGCGCCTCGCCGGGGAGGAGCAGCTCCGCCCAGGCCTGCCGGCGGGTGCTCTGCCCGCCGTCGGAGGGGTCCACGGCTCCCCAGTAGGAGAGCGCGCCGGCGTTCACGGCCCGGAGGGGGATCTGCCCGGAGGCGTTCCAGCCCGCCCCGTAGGCCGAGCCGCCCACGACCAGGCGCGCGGCGCCGACGTCGACGTGGCCCTTCGCGACGGCGTTGAAGCGGGTCAGGCCCTCGGGGTGCTCGAAGGGGCCGTCCGTCGCGTAGGCCTCCGCGCCCAGGACGCCGCTCCCGCCGTCGCTTCGGGCGCCGAGCACCGCCAGCCCCCGGACGGTGCCGAAGGAGCCGGCCGAGGCCTCGACGGTGCCGCGGTCCACGGAATCCACGAGGTGGAAGTCCATCGCCCCCGCCGTGGCGAGGTCGCCGTCGAAGACCTCGTAGGGGCCCTTCCGCACGTCCACCGAGGCGACCAGCTCCGGGATGAGGAAGTGCAGGTCGGCGTAGCCCTGGCCGTGGGCGTGGGAGACCATGTTCACCGGCACGCCGTCCACGGAGAACGCCACGTCGGTGCCGTGGTCGGCGTCGAAACCCCGGACGAAGTACTGGTTGGCCTTGCCGCCGCCGGCGTGTTGCACGGCGAACAGGCCGGGCATCAGCTCGGCGAGGTCGCCCGGCCGCGTGACGGGGCGAAGCGCGATGTCCCGGGCCTCGGCGGTCAGGGCCGAGGCGGCGGTGATCGGCTTGTCGTCCTCCACGACGATCTCGAGGACCGGCTCATCCTCGTCGGCGGCGTCGGCCCTGGCCG
>WGAH01000406.1 GCA_015489145.1 Deltaproteobacteria bacterium | reverse complement strand
CCGGGGAGCTGATCGCGGCCCTCGACGCCCGGGCGGCGGGTCGCGCCGGCCTCGTCGGCCTGGCCTGGCCCCTCGAGCCGACCCCCGAGCACGGCCGCCGCCCGTGGCCCGAGGAGGTGGTGCGCGCGGTGGCGGATCACCTCGCCTGGCTGCGGCCGCTCACCCCCCGGCGGCTGCTCGAGCGCGTGCCCCCGGGCGGGCGGGTCGCGCCGGCGGCGGCCACCCCCCCGGCCCTGGCGGAGGCGCTGGCCGTCGAGGGCGTCCGGCGCGCGGGCCTGGCGGGACCCCCCATCGAGTCGGCGCTGCTCCGGCACGATCTCGCCCACCGCCTCCACAAGCGCATGCTCCGCGCCGGGCAGGTCGTCGGGCGCCTGCGCCGGCGGGCCGAGGCCGCCCGGGGCGACGCGGCCCTGGCCGAGGCCCTCGACGCGGCCTCCGCCGCCCTCGCGGAGGGCCAGTGCGCCGCCCTGCTCCACGCCGGTCCCGGCGGCTGGCTCGCCCACGCCCCGGTGCGGGCCCGCGCCTGGCGGCGCCTGCTCGATGCCGAGGCCCTCGCCGCCCGGGCGCTCGGGGAGGCCGACCGCCCCCGCCACGAGGTGATCGACTACGACTGCGACGCCCGCAAGGAGGTCCTCGTCGACACCCCGGCGCTCTCGGCGGTGCTGCGGCCGGCGGCCGGGGGCGCGATCTCCGAGCTGCACGCGCCCGGGGTCGGCAACCTCGTCGACGTGCTGGAGCGCACCGACGAGCCCTGGCACGCGCGGGTGGCCCACCCGGCGGTGCTGCCCGTGCTGGTGGGCGAGGGCGAGGCGGCCCCGGATGCCCCGCCCTTCGCCGACCCGACCCCCATCCTGCCGCTGGATCCGGACGTGGACCGCCTCCTGCGGGCCGACGGCTGGCGGCGCCTGGCCTTCCAGGACCACTTCCTCGGCCGCCAGGCCACCCTCGCCAACCTGCTGCGCGGCCAGCACCCGGAAATCGGCGACTTCGTGGACGCGCCCTACCGGCTCACCTCGGTGGAGCGGTGGGACGACGGGCAGCTCGTCGTCGGCCTCGACCGCGAGGGCACCGTCCGCCAGCCCGGTCGCCTCGGCCTCGTCCGCGTGTCCAAGCGCTTCCGCTTCCACCCGCACCTGCCGGTGATCCGGGTGGAGTACCGGGTGGGCAACCGCCACCGCGAGCCCCTGCGCGCCCGGGTCGGCGTCGAGATCTGCCTGGGACTCGGCGGCGAGGGCTCCGACCGCTCCGTGCAGGCCGGCGACCGCCGCCTCGCGCCGGCCGAGGCCGCCTGGGTGGACGCGGTGGACCGCGTGAGCTGGTCGGCGCCGGACCTCGGCCTGGACGTCGAGATCCGCGTCGGCCGCCCGGCCGGCCTCGTCCACCTCCCCCTGGCGGTGTTGCTGCGGGAAGGCGCCACCTGCCGGCCGGCGCCCCAGGGCTCGAGCCTGTGGCTCACCTGGGACGCCAGCCTCTGGGGGGAGGAGCAGGTGCGCTTCGACATCGAGCTCCGGCTGCGGAGCTACTCGGCGTCGAAGCGGATCAGCACCGCGTAGCCGGGCTGGCTGCCGACGAGCAGGTCGCTGAAGGTGTAGCCGTCGGCCTCGCAGGAGTAGTTGTAGATCGGCGCCGCCGGGACGACGAACAGGGCGCCGGCCTCGGCCACGGTGCCGTCGGTGTTGAAGCTGCCGTCGGCGTTCAGGTAGTAGGTGGTGTAGCCGTCGGGGCCGCTGACCACCGCGTCGGCGACGGGGCTGCCGGAGCTGTCGAGGACGAAGCCGATGAGCGCGCCGTCGCTGGCGAGGTCGCCGCTGTACCCGGCGGCGGCGAGGCCCTTGGAGAAGCCGGCCTGGGTGGTGGCGTCCACCGAGTAGATCGTGACGTCGGACAGCTCGTCGCCGTCGCCGAGGCCGCTGTAGGAGTCGGCCGAGATGCCGGTGGCGGTGGGCATGACCGTGCCGGCGTCGTCGCAGTCCTGCACGAGCATGAGCAGGCCGACGGTGCTGGAGGTCTCGATGCCGGCGACGCTGTAGGCGCCGTCGGTGCCGATGGTGCTCTCGGCGAGGAGGTCGAGGTCGCCCCCGCTGATCGCGGCGGTGGGGTCGGCGGCGTAGACGCACAGGCCCTCGGCCGCGGCGCTGCCGTCGGCGAGGTTGAGGGCGGTGCCGCTCACGGTGAAGCCGGTGGCCCCGCTGCCGCCGTCGCCGGCGCTGCCGCCGTCGCCGGCGCTGCCGCCGTCGCCTTCACTGCCGCCGTCGCCGAGGGCGCCGGTGTCGTCCTTGCCGTCGTCGCAGGCCGCCAGGGCCAGCAGGCCCGCCAGGAGGATGAGGTGCTTCATGGTCGTCTCCGATTCTCGCGGTGGGAGGCGCGGCGAAGGCCGCTCCTCCGCCCAGCCTAGCACGTCGGGGCCGGCCTGGGGGCGGGCGATGCGCGGGAAGCTCCGCCCGGGGCGCCGGCGGGTTACCGCGCCGCGACACGCCGCACCCGGAGGACGCCGCCTTGCGCGCCGCACCCATGGCTCCCGACGACCGCCGCGCCCAGCTCCTCGGCGCCGCCCGGGCCGTCTTCGCCCGCCGCGGCTACCACGCCGCCGGCGTGGCCGACATCATCGCCGAGGCCGGCGTGGCCCGGGGCACCTTCTACAACTACTTCCCGAGCAAGCGCGCCGTCTTCGCCGCCGTCCTCGACGCCGTCATGGCCGAGCTCGACCGCGCGGTGCGCCCCATCGACGTCGCGGAGCCCATCGGGCCCCAGGTGCGCGACAACTTCCTGCGGGTCGTGCGGGCGCTCACCGATCCCGAGGTCACCCGCCTGCTGTTCGCCGAGGCCCACGGGCTGGACGCCGAGGCCGACGAGGCCCTGCGCGCCTTCTACGAGGGGGCGGTCGCCCGGGTGAGCCGGGCGCTCCACACCGGCCGCGCCCTCGGCATCGTGCGCGACGGCGACCTGGACCTCACCGCGCGCTGCCTGCTCGGCATGGTCAAGGAGCCGGCCATCGAGGCGGCCCTGGCCGGCGAGAGCCTCGACGCCGCCCGGCTCGTGGACGAGATCCTCCGCATCCTCACCGAGGGGATGCTGCGCCTCGACCCGCGCGCCTCCTGATGCCGCCCGGCGCGCCCGGCTACGATGGGCGCGTGGACGTGGTGACCACGCACCTGAACGCCGACCTCGACGGCCTGGCCGCGATGGTGGCGCTGTGGCGGCTGCGGGACCGCCGGCCGGTGCTCGTCGTGCCCGGCTCGATGGACGCCACCGCGCGGCGCTTCCTCGCCGACCACGAGGCGGCCCTGCCGCCGGTGCGCGGGGTGCGGGAGCTGCTGCGGGAGGTGCGGGCCGGCGCCTCCCTCGGCGAGCTGCTCCTCGCCGACGTGGCGCGCCTGTCCCGCACCGGCAGGGTGGGCGAGCTGGCGGAGCGCTTCGAGCGCGTCCTCGCCTTCGATACGCACCCGCCCGAGGAGGGCGACGCGCCCCGGGCGCCGCTGCCCCCGGCCGGCTCCTGCGCCGCCGCCCTGGCCCTGGCCCTGCGCGACGCGGGGCGCGCCCCCGAGCCGGTCGAGGCGACCCTGTTCCTGGCGGCGATCCACGTCGACACCGGGCACTTCACCTTTCCCTCCACCACGGCGGTCGACCACGAGGCCGCCGCCCTCTGCCTCGGCTGGGGGGCGCGGCCCGAGGCGGCGGCGCGCTACGCCCCCCGCGGCTTTTCCCGCCACCAGCTCCGGCTGCTGGAGGCGATGTCGGAGGACGTGGCCTTCGTCGAGGAGGAGGGGGCCGCGGCGGCGCTGCTCACCCTGGAGACGCCGCGCTGGGAGCCGGACCTGTCGGTGCTCCTCGCCCAGCTCCGGGAGGCCGAGGGCTGGCCCGCCGCCTTCCTCGTCGCCGCCACCGGCGGGCGGCTGGCGATCATCGGCCGCAGCGACGGCAGCCTGGACGTGGGCGCGGTGCTGCGCGGCTTCGGCGGCGGCGGGCACCGCGACGCCGGAAGCGCCGTGCTCCGGGGCCTGGGCCTGCGGGAGGCCCGGGGGCTGGTCGCCGAGGCGGTGCGCGACGCCCTGGTGCGGCGCCGGGCCGGCGACGTGGCCGTGCGCCCCTTCGTCAGCGTGCCCGCCTCGGCCACGGTGCGCGAGACGGCGGACCTGCTGCACGCCCACCGCCTCAACGCCGTCCCCATCGAGCGGGTCGAGGGCGACTGCCGGCGCATCCCCGGGCAGGTCACCCGGCAGGAGGTCGACGCCGCCCTGCGCCACGGCCTCGGCGACCGGCCGGTCCTCGAGATCAGCGCCTCGGCCCCGCCCTGGATCGACCCCCGCGCCTCGCTGGCCGAGGCCCGGGCCCGCCTGCTCGCCTCGCCGGGGCGCGTGCTGGTGGTGGGCGAGCCGCCCTGCCGGCCCGAGGGCGTGCTCACGCGCACGGCGGTCCTGCGGATGGCGGTGGAGGGGGTGCGCGGCGGGCGGCGGCGCCTGCCCGGCCCCCCGGAGGTGCGGGCCCGCCTGCGCCGGGGGCTCGGGGCCTCGACCCCGACGGTGCTGCGCCTCGGCGAGCTGGCGGCCGAGCTGGGCATGGACCTGCACCTCGTCGGCGGTTGCGTGCGCGACCTGTTCCTGGAGCGGCCCCTGCGCGACCTCGACCTCGTCACCTCCGGCGACGCCCTGCGCCTGGTCGAGGAGGCCGCCGCGCGCATGGGCGGCCGGTGGCGCGCCCACGCCCCCTTCGGCACCGCCACCTGGCTGCCGCCCGAGGGGCCGCCGGTGGACGTGGTGACGGCGCGCTCGGAGCTGTACGCCCGCCCCGGCGCGCTGCCCGAGGTGCGCCCTTCCGGTCTCCGGCAGGACCTCTACCGCCGCGACTTCACGATCAACGCGATGGCCGTCGCGGTGACCCCGGCGGAGCTCGGCGAGGTGGTGGACCCCTTCGCCGGCCTCGACGACCTGCGGCGGCGGCGCCTGCGGGTGCTCCACGGCCTCAGCTTCCACGACGACCCGACGCGGGCCTGGCGGGCGGCGCGCTTCGCCGCGCGCTTCGACTTCCGCCTCGCCCCGGACACGGCGGCCCTCATGCGCTCGGCGGCCCGGGCCGGGGTCTTCGCCGGGGTCTCCCGCGAGCGCCTGGGGCAGGAGTTCGAGCGCCTGTTCGCCGAGCGCCACGTCGCCGAGGCCTGGCGCTGCCTGCGCCGGTGGGGCCTGCTGGCCGAGGTCCACCCGGAGCTCCGGGTGGACGCCGCCTTCCTCGAGCGCCTCGCCGCCGCCCTGGAGGCCCGGCAGCGCCTCGCGGGCCTGCGCGGGGAGGCCGGCGCGCCGCCCCGGACCGACCTCCTCTGGCTGCACCTCGCCGCCCACCTCCCCGCCGAGGCCCGCCGCGAGCTGGAGCGGCTGGTGCCCGGCGGGCGCCGCCGACGGGAGCGGTGGCTTCGCGGCCCCGAGCGGGTGCGGCGGGCCCTGCGGGCTCTCGGCGCGGCCCGCCGTCCCTCCGAGGCCGGCCGCGCCCTGGAGGAGCTCGACCCCGTCGAGCGGGCGATCGCCCTCGCTTTCGCCGACAACCCCGCCGCGGCCCGCTGGATCGCCTGGTGGGAGGAGGAGGGGCGGGCGATTCGCGCCGCGGTGGACGGCCGCGCGCTGCTCGCCGCCGGGGTGCCGCCGGGGCCCGCCGTCGGCGCCGGCCTGCGGGCCGCCCTCGACGCCGCCCGCGACGGCCTCGACGCCGGAACCCAGCGCGCCCGCGCCCTCGCCGCCGCGTCGGTTACGGGAGGCGGGGCCGGCGAAACCGACGGATCGCCGGACGGAGGAGGACCATGAGCATCGAGACCTGGAAGCGGGCACAGAACCTCCAGGTGGTGAGCCTCGACGAGGGGGCCTTCGTCGGCCGCCTCGACGACTTCCAGTTCGACCTCGAGACGCGGCGCATCTTCGGCTGGCGCCTCAAGGGGCACGGGGTCTTCGCCCGGGCCGGCGGCCTGCCCGCCGAGGCCCTGGTGCTGGTGGGGCGCGACGTGGCGCTCATCGAGACCGGCGATGCCGTCGAGTGGACGGGCGGGCGCCCCAACGCCGCCGAGGGGCGGGCCTGGGCCAGCGCCTACCGGGGCACCGCGGCGATCAGCCGGCGCGGGGCCGCCCTCGGCGCGGTGCAGGACTTCGTCATCGACCGCGCCGGCAACCGGGTCACGGGCTTCATCCTCCACGGCAACCGGCTGCTGCCCCTCGACGGGCGGGTGAACGTCGGCCCGGCCGCCGTCATCGTCGACGACCCCGACCAGGTGGTCGAGCTTCCCGGCGAGGGCGAGGAGGAGCGGGAGGCCTGGTGGGCCCGCCTCACCAGCGCCCTGCGCGCCGGCGAGCCCGCGCGGCCGGTGCTCACCGACGCCGGCGGCGAGGAGTAGCCCGGCCCGCCCGCGCTCCCGGAGGCGGCGCGGCCCTCAGAAGTCGATGATCTCGGGGTGATCGCCCCGGGGGCGCTCCGGGATCAGCACGGCGGCGTCGTCCTCGTACAGCTCGACGTAGCGGGCGTAGTTGGCGGTGACCCGCTTCACGTAGTCGCGGGTCTCGTCGAAGGCGATCAGCTCGACGAAGGCGGGCAGGTCGATGCCGCCCTCGCGCCCGGGCTCGGGCCGCCAGGTGCGGTACCAGCGGCCGACGTTGTGGGGGCCGCCGTTGTAGGCGGCGACGGCGAGGGGGAAGACGCCCTCGAAGCGGTCGAGGAGGCGGGCGAGGTACCAGGTGCCGTAGCGCAGGTTGGTCGCCGGGTCCTCCAGCGAGCGCGGCGAGTAGTCGGCGTCGCCGAGGAGCGCCGCCACGCGGGCGCCGGTGCGGGGCATGACCTGCACGAGGCCGACGGCGCCCGCCGGCGACAGGGCCCGGTTGCGGTAGGTGCTCTCCTGGCGCATCAGCCCGAGCACCAGGTAGGGGTCCACGTCGTCGGCGCGGGCCTGCCGCCACAGCTCCCGGGCGCGGACGATGGGCCAGGCGAGGCGCGCGGCGGCGCGGCGCTCCTCGTCGGTGCGGGCGAGGCGGTCGAGGCCGGCGCAGGTGCGCGTGGCGTCGTAGTGGTCGCGGGTGAACAGGATGAGCGCCCGCCAGTCGGCGATCTCGAGGGACAGGGCGGCGATGGCGGCGGCGCGGGCATCGGCGTCGGGGTCGCGCCGGGCCCGGCGCCACTCCTCGAAGGCGGCTTGCACGATGCGGGCCGCCTCGTCGTAGAGGCCGGCCAG
>WGAH01000405.1 GCA_015489145.1 Deltaproteobacteria bacterium | reverse complement strand
GTGGAGGACCGCTGGCCCGACGGGGAACCCGGCGACACCGCCGACCCCACCGACGCCCTGTACGATCCCGACCACCTCCTCGAGGTGCGGATCGACATCGACCCCGACGACTGGGACGCCCTGCGCCACCAGTCGCGCAACCTGATGGAGCTGATCACCGGCGACTGCCTCGCCGAGCCCTTCGAGAGCCCCTACACCTGGTTTCCGGCCAGCGTCGAGATCGACGGCGAGGCGATGCCCGAGGTGGCGGTCCGCAAGAAGGGCCTCATCGGCTCCGACGACCCCGACCGCCCCTCGCTCAAGGTCAAGTTCAGCGAGTACGACGAGGACCTGCGCTTCCTCGGCGCCGACCGCATCACCCTCAACAACCAGCGCCAGGACCCCTCCCGCCTCAACGCCTGCCTCGGCTACGACCGCTTCCGCGCCGCCGGGCTGCCGGCCCCGCGCTGCAACTTCGCCCACGTCGTCGTCAACGGCGAGGATCTCGGCGTCTACGCCAACGTCGAGCCGGTCAAGGAGCCCTTCCTGGCCCGCAACTTCGGCGACGACTCCGGCAACCTCTACGAGGGCACCCTCAGCGACTTCCGGGAGGGCTGGACCGGCACCTTCGACAAGAAGACCCACGAGGACGACCCGGATCGCTCCGACCTCGACGCCGTGGTGGCGGCCCTCGACGTCCCGGACGGGGAGCTGGCCGAAAGCCTCGACGCCGTCGTCGATCTCGACGCCTTCTACCGCTTCTGGGCCATGGAGGGGCTGCTCGTCCACTGGGACGGCTACTCGGGCAACACCAACAACTTCTACGTCTACGACGACCCGGCGGACGGGCGCTTCCGCTTCGTCCCGTGGGGGGCCGACGCCCTGTTCGACGCCTCGCCGCTCGACGAGGCCGGTCTCGCCACCAGCGTGATGACGAACTCGGAGATCCCCTGGCGGCTCTACGGCACCGAGGAGGGCCGCGACGCCTACGTCGAGGCGCTCACCGGGCTCCTCGACGAGGCCTGGGACGAGGACGCCCTGCTCGCCGAGGTGGACCGCATGGAGGCGCTGGTCGGGCCCTACGTGCTCGCCGAGGCCGCCGAGGCCCACGACGAGGCGGTCGCCGGCATCCGGGACTTCGTCGAGACGCGCCGGGCCGCCGTCGAGGCCGAGCTGGCCGACGGGCCGCCCGACCCGGACGCCACCGGCGAGCCGGCCCCCGACGACCCCTGCCTGGTGCAAATCGGCACCGTCGAGGCCACCTTCGAGACGACCTGGGGCACCCTGGACGCCGACTGGTGGTCGGAGGGCACCGCCGAGACGAACATCGTCATCGACGGCACCGCCTACCCGGCCCAGGCCACCGGGGCGGCGGCCGGCACCTACGAGGGCCAGGCGCTGGTGCTGATCGCCACGCTGCTCGACGCGACGACGGGCCTGTACCCCTACTTCCTCCTCGACGCCGACGAGCTGCGGCCCGGCGCCGAGGTGCCCGTCGACTGGAACGCGGCGAAGGGCTACCTCGGCTACAGCACCCCCGACATCGACTGGCAGGTGGTGGCCTACCTCTACGAGGGCACGCTGCGCTTCGAGGAGGCCGGCGCCGAGGCCGGCGACCCGGTGCGCGGCACGCTGCAGGTCGGCATCTGGGGCTCCGGCGGATAGGTCTCCGGCGTCGAGGTGACCCCATCCCCACGCTCCACGGAAACACCGAAGGGCTCAAGCACAGCGCCAACAAGGCGCTCCAGGCGCTCTACCGGCGCCGCCTGCCCGGCGACCGCTTCGTCACCCCGGAAGTCGCCCGCCGCCTCGCCGAGCTGTCGCGCGAGACCGGGCGGCAGGTGGGCCTCCTCGTCGACCGGCGCGGGCGCGTCACCCACGTCGTCGTCGGCGACGCCCACCGCCTGTTCATCCCCGAGCTCGGCCGCCACCGGGGCGGCGTCGGGCGCTTTCGCGGGCTGCGGCTCATCCACACCCACCTCCGCGGCGAGCCGCTCAGCCGCGACGATCTCACCGACCTCGCCCTGCTTCGCCTCGACGCCGTCATCGCGATCCAGGCCCGCCTCGACGGCCTGCCCGGCGCCGTCGAGTTCGCCACGGTGCGCCCCGAGGAGGCGGTCGACGAATCCGGTGTGCCCGCGCCGCCGTGGATCGTCGAGCGCCGGCCCTCGGTGCACGGCTGGGACACCGACTTCGCCGCCTTCATCCAGGATCTCGAGGCCCGCTGGGCCCGCCGCCCGGCCCTGCGCCGCGTCTCCGACCGGGAGCGCTGCATCGTCGTCGGCGTCACCACCGGCGACCCGGAGGCCGGCCGCGCCTCCCTCGACGAGCTGGCCCGCCTCGCCGAGACCGCCGGCCTCGACGTGGCCGACCGCGTCTTCCAGGTGCGCCGCCGCTTCGACGGCCGCTACGTCATCGGCAAGGGCAAGCTCCAGGAGGTGCTGGTGCGGGCGATGCAGCTCGGCGCCGAGGTCCTCGTCTTCGACCAGGAGCTCGCGCCCTCGCAGCTCCGCAACATCGCCACCGACACCGACCTCAAGGTGCTCGACCGCACCCAGCTCATCCTCGACATCTTCGCCCAGCGCGCCCGCAGCCGCGAGGGCAAGCTCCAGGTCGAGCTCGCCCAGCTCCGCTACCGGCGCCCGCGCCTCGCGATCATGCCCACGGCGATGAGCCGCCTCACCGGCGGCATCGGCGGACGCGGCCCCGGCGAGACCAAGCTCGAGATCAACCGCCGCCGGGCGCTGGAACGCCAGACCTCGCTGGAACGGCAGCTCCGGCAGCTCAGCCGCCGCCGCTCCCTGCGCCGGCAGCGCCGCCGCCGGGTGGGCCTGCCCCAGGTCGCCATCGTCGGCTACACCAACGCCGGCAAGTCCACGCTCCTCAACACGATGACGCGCTCCGCCGTCGACGCCGAGGACAAGCTCTTCGCCACCCTCGACCCGACGAGCCGCCGCCTGCGCTTCCCCGAGGAGCGCGAGGTCATCCTCACCGACACCGTGGGCTTCATCCGAAACCTGCCGGCCGAGCTGGTCCACGCCTTTCGCGCCACCCTGGAAGAAACCGTCGAGGCCGACCTGGTGCTGCACGTGCTCGACGCCTCGAGCCCCGAGGCCGAGGTCCACCTCGCCGAGGTGGACGCCACCCTCGCCGAGCTCGGCGTCGCCGACACGCCGCGCATCCTCGTGCTCAACAAGATCGACGCCGCCGAGCCCGCCGCCTGGCGGGCGCTCCGGGAGCGCACCGGGGGCATCCCCACCAGCGCCCGCACCGGCGAGGGGCTCGACGCGCTGCTCGACGCCATCGAGCGCCGGCTGTTCCAGGCCCGCCCCGACGCCGGGAGGGCGACCGCGTGAGGGCGATCCTGCTCGCGCTGCTGGCGGCCTGCCGCCCCGACAACCCGGCCCCGGCCGACGACGCGGGCCCCCTGCACGACGCGCCCCCGAAGCTGGTCGGGCTGGCCTGGTCCTGCGACGAGGCGGCGGCGAGCTGGTCGTTCACGGCGGTCACCGAGGGCTGGTCCGGCTCCGCCTGGCTCTACCTGGCGCGGTCCGCCGACGACGCCGAGCGCCACCCCGTCGACTCGGTGTCGGCCGCCGCCGACGGCAGCCGCGACTGCCTCGAGCTCGACCTGGACGTGGTGGCCGACTGGCGCGACGCCGTCAGCGGCTCGTCCACGCGGTGGCGCTGCGAGGACGCCGACGATCTCGCCTTCCTCATCGAGGTGCGGGCCGTGGGCTCCGACGAGACCGCCGACTGCGCCACCTGGGGCGCCGATCCCTCCGTGTGGGCCGAGCTCGACGGGGCGCCGGACTGCGACGCGCCGTGGTCCTTCGACGCCGACACCGGCGATGCCAGCGACGCCGCCGGCCCCGGCGCCTCCGGCGGCGAGAGCTGCGCGGGCTGAGGCGCGCCGGCCAGGCGCGCCGGCCTCCGGCCGGCATTCCCCCGGAAGCGGTGTCCGCGGCTTCCCTCGGCGCTACCCACTGCCGATGACGCGGCAGGATGCCGCGTCTACCTCGGAACCGCAGGATGCCGCGGCTACCTCTCCCGCGACGCGACCGCAGCACGAGCGCTCGCCACGAGCGCCGGCCGCGCGGCGGGGCGCATCACCCCCCGGCGGGGTAGTTCCGCGCCAGCTCGCTCTGCACGAGGTCCCGGAGCTGCTGCAGCCCCCAGGTGGGCAGCGGCTTGCCGTTGACGAAGAACTCGGGCGTCGCCTGCACCCCGAGCTTGCGGGCGTCGGCGATGTCCTGCTGGATGCGGGTGGCGATCACCGGCGAGCGCATGTCGGCGGCGAGCTTGACCCGGTCGAGGCCGGCCTGCTCGAGGAGGCTCATCACCACGTCCATGTTCGGCCCGTCGTGGCTCGCCCAGGCCGACTGGTTGGCGAGAATGACGTGCAGCGCGTCCCAGTAGCGGTCCTGCTCGCGGGCGGCCTCGAGCACGGCGACGACCTGCTCGGAACCCGGGTGGAAGGGCGCGTAGCGCTCGACGAGCTGGATGCGGCCCCGGCCCTGCTCGACCATCTGCTTCATGATCGGCGCGAACTCGGCGCAGGTGCCGCAGGCCGGGTCGAAGAACTCGACGACGACCACCCTGGCGTCGGCCGGCCCGAGGCGCATCGCGTAGTCCGGCTCGTAGAGGGCGGAGTGGTCGGCGTCCATCGCCTGGACGGCCTGGACCTGCCCGGTCTGCACCGAGCGGCGGCCGATGGCGAAGAGCGCGACGAGGAGGACGAGGGCGACGACGACGATGGTGACCTGGCGCTTCATCGGGCGGCGCTCCGGGCGGAGAGGACGAGGGAGAGGACGAGCAGCGCGGCGATGCCGAGGAAGCCGAGCAAAGACAGCGCGGGAATCGAGAGCAGGCCGAACAGCTCGAAGGTGGGCTGGGCGCAGGACACGCCGGCGCTGCACGGGGCGGCGGACTCGGGCAGGACGCCCTCGTAGATCAGCACGTGCCACAGGGCGATGCCGGCGCCGACCACCGCCAGCGGCAGGCCGTAGCGCGGCGCGCGGGGGTCGTGGGGCAGCAGGCCCGCGAGGAGCACCAGCGGCAGCGGGAACATGAAGATGCGCTGGTACCAGCACAGCGCGCACGGCGTCAGCGCCATCACGTCGCTGAAGAACAGGCTGCCGAGGGTGGCGACGGTGGCGAGCAGCCAGGCGCCGAACAGGGCGGTCCAGGCCGGCGGCAGCGGGTCCGAGGAGGTCCGGGCCATGCGGCTCCCGCTAACGCCTTCGCGGCGGGGTGGGGCGGGGCGCCATTCCCGCGGGCGCGGCACCTCGGCGCCGCGGGCCGACCGCGTGGTGGCTCCTGGACGCCGGCTGCGACGACGGGGTGACGCTACCCCTGCTCTACCTGTTCACCATCACCACGACCCTCGATCCGCGATTTAAGAAGCACGGCGAGATCGCTGGGTCCGCAGTCCCGCTTGCGGCGGTACAAGGCGTGCAGTCCCTCGACCTGTTCTTGCAGCCCGGGGTCGTCCACGTTGGTGAGCACCACCACGGGTAGCTTCTCATCGTCGGCATCCAGCTCCCGGATGGCCTCGAGGAACCGAACCCCCGTGCGGGTGCCGTACGCGGTCTCCTGCGGAGTGAGGACGGGAGCGTCCAGCGGAATCATGATGTCCATCACCACGGCGGCAAAGGAATTCGCGACCCGTTCCTGAATGACCTTCCAGGCCCGGCGCGCCGAGGCGACGTGCTCGACCGAGAAACCCTCCTCTTCGGTCAACTCGTCGATCCAGGGGCGGACACGCGAGGTCTCGTCGTCGATGAAGAGCACCCGGGGGCGGCCCTCATCCGACCTGTCTGAACCGGAAAGAGGAACGAGATGAGCCTGGACGCTCATGAATGAGCTCCTGGGGGTAGAGCAGGCGAGCAAGTCAAGCCTATCACGCGCTCGACGAGGCCGTCGACTGCTCGTTGACCACGACGAACCGGAGCTCGAAGATCGTCGGCTCCGAAGTCGAGACGATCCCGATTTCGCCAGCCTTGTGCACCCGCAGGGCCTCCCGCGCGAGAAAGAGGCCGACCCCGCTTCCCGACGAGGCGGATCGCGGGCGCCTCACGCCGAGGTATCGGAACAGCGAGGCCGGGTCTTGAATTCCCGGCCCATGATCCTCCACCTCGACCGCCACGACCCTGCCGACGCGGCGGGCGCGCACGACCAGCTCGAACGGGTGATCGCCCCGGTGGCGCCAGGCGTTGTCGACGAGCGTGCGCAGGACGAAGCGCGCC
>WGAH01000404.1 GCA_015489145.1 Deltaproteobacteria bacterium | reverse complement strand
GCCGGCGTGGGGACCGGGCCGTGGGGGGTGTGCAGCGTGCCGGCGCGCGCCGGCACGCTGCACACCCCCCACGGCCCGGTCCCCACGCCGGCCTTCATGCCCGTGGGCACCTACGGCACCGTCAAGGGCCTCACCCCCCGCGACCTGCGCGAGACGGGGGTGAGCATCGTGCTCGCCAACGCCTTCCACCTCTGGGTGCGCCCGGGCGACGAGGCGATTCGCGAGCTGGGCGGCCTGCACGCCTTCATGGGCTGGGACGGGCCGATCCTCACCGACTCCGGGGGCTTCCAGGTCCACAGCCTCCGGGAGCTGGCCCGGGTCACCGAGAAGGGCGTGCGCCTCCGCACCCCCCTCGACGGGCAGTACCGCGAGCTCACCCCCGAGATCAGCGTCCGCATCCAGGAGAACCTCGGCGTGGACCTGGCGATGGCCTTCGACGAGTGCATCGAGTGGCCCGCCGACCGCGACCGGGTGGCGGCCTCCACCGCCCGCACGACCCGCTGGCTGCGCCGCTGCATGGCCGCCCGCCGCCGGCCCGAGCGGGTGGCGCTGCTCGGCATCGTCCAGGGCGGGCTGTACGAGGATTTGCGCGTGGCCCACGCCCAGGAGATCGCCGCCTTCGACCTCGACGCCTACGCGATCGGGGGCCTGAGCGTCGGCGAGCCCCGCGACGAGCTGCTCGCGATGGTCGAGGCCACGACCCCGCACCTGCCCGCCGGCAAGGTCCGCTACCTGATGGGCGTGGGCTACCCCCACGACATCGTCGACGCCGCCGCCCGGGGCGTGGACCTCTTCGACTGCGTGCTGCCCACCCGCCTCGGGCGCACCGGCCAGGCCTTCACCGCCGAGGGGCGCCTCGCGATCAAGCACGCGCGCTACAAGGACGACCGCCGACCCCTCGACCCCACCTGCGCGTGTTACACGTGCCAGTCTTTCAGCCGGGCCTACCTCCGGCACCTCTTCCTCTCGAACGAAATCCTCGCTGCAAGGTCGATCACCCTTCACAACCTCCACATCTACCAGGCGCTGATGGGCCGGCTGAGGCGGGCGATCGCCGACGGTCCTCCGGCGCTGCGGGCGCTTCGCGAGGAAGCGGCCCGCATGGCCCGGCCGATGGGCCGCCCCCCCGTGGAGAGCACGGCTTGACGACATGAATCCGCTGATCCTTCTCCTCACCACCGCCGCCGCCCGCGCGCAGGAGGCCGCCGCCCCGGCGGGGCAGGCCGCCCAGAACGCGCAGCCGCAGGGCTTCAACGCGAGCTTCTTCATCATGCTCGCGCTGATCTTCGGCATCTTCTACTTCCTGCTCATCCGGCCGCAGGCCAAGGAGCAGAAGGAGCACCAGTCGCTCCTCGCCTCGCTCAAGGCGGGCGACCGGGTGGTCACGGCCAGCGGGCTGCACGGCAAGGTCCACCTCGTCAAGGACGACGTCGTGATCCTCGAGGTGGCCGACAAGGTGCGGGTGACCGTCGACAAGCCCTCGATTCGCCGGCGCGTGGCCGGCGGGGAGGGCTAGCCGATGTCCGCGACCTGGTGGACCCGCTTCGTCATCGTCGTGTTCTCGGTGCTGTGGGGGATCTGGACCCTCATCCCGACGCTCACCGGCAAGTCGGCCGAGGAGCTGCACGCCGAGGCCGCCAAGGCCGCCGAGGCCGCCGCCAAGGGCGGCTCCGCCGGCGAGGGCGGCGAGGACGCCGAGGCCTCGCTTCCCTGGTACGCCCCCTACCTGCCGGACTCCCGCATCGAGCTGGGCCTCGACCTCCAGGGCGGCATCGACATGACCCTGCAGGTCGAGGTGGACGAGGCGGTGATCAGCACCGTGCAGCGCGACCTCCGCCCCCTGCAGGACGCCGCCGACAAGGAGGGCCTCGAGCTCGCCGAGGTCATCCGGGCCCGGGGCGAGCCGACGATCCTGATCCGTCCCGGCCAGGGGGTCGGCAAGGACGCGATCCTCGGCTTCATGGACAAGCGCTACTCGACCTACGAGTTCCAGGGCCCCCGCACCGTCGACGGCGTCGAGTACCTCGCCTTCACCCTCTCGCAGCAGCAGGCCGACTACATCAAGAAGCGGGCGGTGGAGCAGGCCCTCGAGACCCTTCGCAACCGCATCGACGAGACCGGCGTGAAGGAGCCCTCCATCGTGCTCAAGGGGGGCAACCGCATCAACGTGCAGCTCCCGGGGCAGGTCGACGTGCAGTCGGCCGTCCAGGCCATCGGCACCACCGCGGTCCTCGAGTTCATGATGGTCGACGAGGAGGCGATGGCCGAGGCGGGCAAGCTCGAGCGCGCCCTGCTCGAGGCCGAGCGCACCCTCGACCCGGAGACCTTCAACGACGACCGGGCCCTGTCGGACTGGCTGGTCAGCCACGGCAAGATCCCCCGGGGCGACCGGCTCCTGTGGAAGTACAAGGACACCCCCGACGGCGAGGTCCGCAGCCGCTCCTTCATCGTCAAGGACGAGGTCATCCTCACCGGCGACGACATCAACGACGCCCACGTCGCCTGGAACCAGTTCAACGAGCCCTACGTCGCCCTGGAGTTCAAGCCGCGGGGCGCCAACATCTTCGCCGAGGTCACCGGCGAGAACGTCGGCCGGCGCTTCGCGATCGTCCTCGACGAGAAGGTCGAGAGCGCCCCGGTGATCCGCGAGCGCATCGGCGGCGGGCGGGCGAGCATCGAGATGGGCGTGGGCGACGTCACCCTCGCCCAGCAGGAGGCCAAGGTCCTCGCGCTGGTGCTCCGCACCGGCGCGCTGCCGGCGCCGGTCACCATCGGCGAGATCCGCACGGTGGGCGCCAGCCTCGGCGCCGACGCCATCGCCGCCGGCGAGGAGGCCACGGTGGTCGGCTTCGGCTTCGTGCTCGCCTTCATGCTGCTCTACTACAAGCGATCCGGCGTGATCAGCGTCGTCGCCCTCGTGCTCAACGTCGTGCTCGTGCTGGCCCTGCTCGCCACCGCCGGCGCCACCCTCACCCTGCCGGGCATCGCGGGCATCGCCCTCACCGTCGGCATGGCGGTGGACTGCAACATCATCATCTACGAGCGCATCCGCGAGGAGCTCGCCCTGGGCAAGAACGCCCGGGCGGCGGCGGATGCGGGCTTCGACAAGGGCACGCTGGCGGTCATCGACGCCAACGTGACCACCTTCATCGCGGGCGTCGTGCTCTACACCTACGGGACAGGGCCGATCAAGGGCTTCGCCGTGACGCTGATGATCGGCATCATCACGACGTTGTTCACGGGCATCTTCGTCACCCGCACCTTCATGGACCTGCTCACCCGCCGCGCCTCCGCGCGGGTGTTCTAGGGGCCGCCATGCCGTTCATCAAGCAGAAGCACGACATCGACTTCGTCGGCAAGCGGGGCATCGCCGCGCTCGTCAGCGGGCTGATGGTCATCGCCAGCATCCTCCTGTTCCTGATCAAGGGGCCGAACTGGGGCATCGATTTCACCGGCGGCACCGAGATCCACCTGCGCTTCCACGACCCGACCGACATCGGCGAGCTGCGCCAGGCGATGCTCAAGCTCGACCTCGCCCCCGACGCGGTGCAGCGCATCGGCGCCCCCGAGGACAACGAGTTCGTCGTCCGCATCCAGGACCCGACCTTCGGCACCGGGGGCATTCGCGAGGACGTCGAGGCGGCCCTCGTCCAGGCTTTCGGCGACCAGTGGATCGCCGAGTCCACCTTCGACGCGCAGGTCGGGGCGCGCATGACGATTCGCTACAACGGCGACGCCGTGCCGCTGACGAAGATCCAGCACGCCCTGGCCTCGATCAAGGGGGCCAGCGTGCAGGAGGCCCTCGACGACAACACCTTCTACGTCAAGCTGCCGGGGCTCCCCTCGCTCATCGAGAAGACGATCCGCCAGCAGCTCAGCGACCGCGACTTCGAGGTCCTCCAGGTCGACAGCGTGGGGCCCAAGGTCGGCGGCGAGCTGCGGCGGCAGGGCTTCATCTCGATCATGGCCACCCTCGGCCTCATCCTCGTCTACGTCGCCTTCCGCTTCGATCTCGCCTTCGCCCCCGGCGCCGTGATCGCCCTGTTCCACGACGTCAGCATCGTCGTCGGCATCTACACCCTGGTGGGCATCGAGTTCAACCTGCCGATGATCGGCGCCCTGCTCACGATCATCGGCTACTCGCTCAACGACACCATCGTCATCTACGATCGCATTCGCGAGAACATGAACCGCTACCGGCGGGGCGACCTCGAGAAGCTGATCAACGACTCGGTCAACGAGACCCTGTCCCGCACCCTGGCCACCTCCTTCACCACCCTGGTGGCCATGCTCGCCTTCCTGTTCCTCGGCGGTCCCGTCATCGAGGGCTTCGCCCTGGCGATCATCCTCGGCGTCATCCTCGGCACCTACTCGACGATCTACGTCGCCTCGCCCATGATCCTCATCATGCAGGGCGCCCGGCCCTACCTCGAGAAGATGTTCGCCCCCCTCGCCGCGAGCAAGGCGGTCGCCGACAAGAAAGCCGGCGAGGCCGCCACCGCCACCGAGGCCCGCCGCCGCGCCCGCCGGAGCCGCCGGGCCGGCCCCCAGGACTGATTCCCCGAGGAGCCCCGACCCGCCGCACAGGAGGCCGCATGAACCGCTCGGAACTGGTCGACGCGCTGGTGCGGAGACGCGGGGTGTCGCGGCGCGTCGCCGAGGAGGCGGTCAACCTGTTCTTCGAGGGGATGAAGGAGGCCCTCGTCGCCGGCCGGCGCATCGAGATCCGGGGCTTCGGCACCTTCAAGGTCCGGCACTACGAGGGCTACGTCGGCCGCAACCCCAAGACCGGCCGGCCGATGCGCGTCCCCCCCAAGCGCCTGCCGGTCTTCAAGCTCAGCCGGGTGCTCAAGGCGCAGCTCGCCCGGGGCCGAAGGGGCGGATGAGGGGCCTCGCGCTGGCCTGGCTGCTCGCCGGGGCGCCCGCCCGGGCCGGCACCCTCTACGTCAACGGCGTGCGCGCCGACGGCCTGCGCGACCAGCGCCTCGAGGACGTCGACGTCTACATCGACGCGCAGGGCGACATCCACGTCGAGGCGCCGCAGTACCGGGTCGAGGTCGAGGGCGCTTCCGAAAAGCCGTCCCCGCCGAGCGCTTCGGAGGTGCCCCGCGAGACCTGGTGGCTGGCGACCGAGGACCGCGCCTCCGAGGGGCAGGATTGCGACCTCCTCGTCAACGGGGTCCTGGCGGTGCGGGTCCGGTCGGGGGAGGGGCCGGCCATCGTCGACCTGGCGCCGTGGCTGCGCCGGGGCGCCAACGCCCTCGAGTTCCAGTGCGGCGGCGGCGGCGCCGGGGGCGGGACCCTGGCGATTCACGTC
>WGAH01000403.1 GCA_015489145.1 Deltaproteobacteria bacterium | reverse complement strand
CCCGGGCGCGAAAGCGGCCATTTCGCCGGTCCAGCGGCGAGCCGGCCAGGGGGCGGAACGGTGGAACCGTCGTTTTCGCCGGGCCCTCCGCCAAAGACCGCGCCCCCCCCTGACACTCGGGCCCGACCTGTGCGGCAGGTGCGTCACTCACCCGCGGCGAAAAAACTGGAGTGGCCGGTGTGTCTACCCCCGGGCCCGACTTCCCGCGGCGACGAGTTCGGGAGAGCCTCCACGTCGCCGCGGCGGCCCGGCCCGCACCCGGAGCCTGGAGGGGGCGGAGGGAGGCCGGAGCGACGGCCGCCCCCCGGCCTCGCCGCCCTGGACCGGTCGAGCAGCGCCGGCCGGCCGCCGGCATCCTCCGCGCGACCGGCGATCCCCCGCGCCGGGCGCGCCTGTCCGGTTCGCGGCGGCTCGCGCGTCTGCCGGGCATGAGCGCCGCCCAGACCGACCTGCTGTCCTGGCGCCCGCGCCGCCCCGGACGGGCGGGCTGGCGGGCCTTCGACGTGCTCACCTGGAACGTGCTGGCCCCGGTTCACGTGCGCCGGGACTGGTACCCGGCGGTGCCCCCCGAGGCCCTCGACGCCGCGCTTCGCCTGCCCCGCGTCGCCGGGGAGCTGGCCCGGCGGCACGCGCGCCGCCCCCTCGACGTGGTGGCCCTCCAGGAGGTCGCGCCGGCGCTGGTGCCGCTCCTGCGGTCGGCCCTGCCCGACCACCACCTCGTCCACGCCCCCTACGCCGGCGAGGGCATGGCGGTGCTCGTGCGGGGCGAGCCCGAGGGGGCCGAGGTGATCGCGCTGCCCGGCGGCGCCAAGCGGGCGATCCTCGTCACCCTCCCCGGCGGCTGGCGCCTCGCCTCCGTCCACCTCTCGTGGACCGGCCCCCCCGGCGAGGCGCCGGCGCGACGGCGGGGCCTCGAGCAGCTCCGCGCCGTGCTCTCGGCGGAGCCCCACGTCGTCGTGGGCGACTTCAACGCCTTTCCCGGCTGGCCCGAGCGCCGGGAGGCGCGCCGCGCCGGCCTTCGCGACCTCTCCCCCCGCGGGCCGACCTGCCTCGTGCGCCGCTGGCCGCAGCCCCTCGACGCGGTCCTCGCGGCCCCGGGCTGGCGCGGCCGGGCCCACCCGCTTCCGCCGCTGCCCGCCGACGCGGCCCTCCCCTCGGCGGCCCTGCCCTCGGACCACCTGCCCGTCCGCGTCAGCCTCGCGTGCCCGTGATCGCGGCCCGGCCCCGGGGATGCCCGTCGGGGTCGAGGTCCACCCCCGCCAGCCGCCCGCCGTCGTGGCGACGGCTGCCCGTGCGGACGACGGCGTGCTCGGGAATCCAGTCGACGGGCAGCGTGTCGCGCACCCGGTCGGCGAGGTCCTCGAGGTTGTCGGGCTCGGCGAGGTAGCGCTCCGGTTCGGCCCCGTAGGGCTCGGCCGGCACCGAGCCCAGGGAGAAGACGCGCACCCGGCCGTCGCCGACGTGGCGCGCGTAGACCGCGAGCCGGAAGGACCGCGGCCTCCCGGCGGGCGGGCGGGGCGGCGGCGCCCCGGCCTCGGCGGCGGCGTCCTCCTCGGCGGGCACGACGAGGGACCGCGCCGCCCGCTGGGCCGCCTCGGACACCGGCCAGGCGATGTTGGCGTGGTAGTCGAGGGGCAGGATCGTGACCACCGTGCCGTCGCGCTCGTCCTGCACGGCGACGAAGCAGCAGCGATCCGGGGGGCTGTAGAACAGCCGGTGCAGGCGGTGCCCGTTGCGCTCGACGCCGATGTTCACCGCGAGGTCGTAGTCGAGCAGGGTGGCCACCTCGCCCGGGAGCAGGCTCAGGCGTTCGTGGACGCGCTGGAAGGCGTGGCGGGTGAAGCGGGTGGACACGGCGGGCTCCGACCGGCCAGTGTAGCCGAGCCCGGCCCCGGGGAATCCCGAACCGTCGCCGCCGTCGGGCAACCCGTCGCTCCGGCCGGCGCGGGGGCGCGGCGCGCGCGGCGCTACCCGAAACGCACCTCGACCTCGGTGGCGCTCCGCTTCCGCACCGTCAAGCGCTCGCCGTAGTACCGCCCGGCCCCCCGCAGGATGCCGGCGAACACGTCGACGAGCCCCCGGTGGGAGCGGTAGGTCACGCGCAGGGTGCGGTCGTCGCGCCAGTCGAACTCGAAGCGCGGCGGCCGGGCCCCGGGCACGGTGCGGGTGACCCGCTCGTGGACCTCGTTGATGCCCGCGAGCAGCGCGCGCAGGTCGGGAAAGCGCATCAGGTAGACCTTGTAGACGCGGGGCACGTAGACGTTCATCCAGTGGTCGCCGAAGGCGTCGGCGGCCTGCTCCAGTGTCAACCCGAACTCCGCGCGCACGGCCTCGAACAGCCGCATCACCTCCGCGTCGGGCACGTCGCCGAGCGCCATGTAGAGCTTCGAGTCCGGGAGCCCGGCCCGCCGGAGCGCCGCCTTCCAGCGCTCGGCCCCCCCGCGGGCCTCGACCATCTCCTTCAAGCAGACGACCACCGTTCCCTTCACGGCCCCACCTCCCGGCACTCCCGGTGTCATCGGCTCCGGGGCGCCGACCTCGAGCGGGTTTTCGCACCTCTCGGATCTCCCGCCCGCCCCGCCGCGAACCGTCCGCCGGGTGCCCGGCGATCCCGTCAGGCCGCCCCCCGGCGGCCAGGGCGCGCCGACCGAGGAGCCCGACCGCGGCTCGCCAGGACGCGGAGGTCCCAGGCCAGGAGGGCGAGGCCGACGACGACGAGCGCCCCGTAGGCGATCAGCACCCGCGCGAGCCGATCGTCGAGCCAGGCCCAGCCGACGGTATCCGGGCCCAGCCAGACCCCCAGCGCCGGGATCGAGAACCAGCTCGCCGCGAAAAGGCCGGGGCCCAGCCAGCCGACGCCCCCGGTCCACAGCCGCCGGAGGAGGAGGGCGACGAGCGCCACCTCGAACACTTCGAAGCTCCCGGCCGGGACGCTGAGCTTCAGCGAAGACCACGAATCGCCAGCCCCCGTGCCGCAGGCGACGAGGCCGGCGAAGTCGACCGCGCTGCTCCCGACGATCACGATCGCGAAGTGCGCGTACAGGGCCCACGCCAGGCTCCGGCGCGAGACCGGCAGCACCTCGAGGGCCTCGAGGGAGCGCCTGGCCAGGGCGGGCACCAGGGGGATGCCGAGGGGCCAGGCGAGCGCGAAGAAGACCGCACCCTGCGCCACTCCCCGGGCGATCGCGGGAATCCAGTCCGGGAGCCCGGCGCGCTCGGCGGCGAGGGCGATCGTCCAGAGCGCCGCCTTGGCGACCATCACCGGGAGGAGGGCGCGAAGGAGCCCGAGGCGCAGGTCGCTGGCGAGCCGCGCCGGTCCCGGCAGGGGCTCCCGGACGAGCGGTCCCGACCGACGCCAACCGCGCCGGGGCAGCAGGCGAATGCGCGCGGCGACGGCGTCCGGGAGGAACGCGAGGCCCACGACGACCGCCCCGCCGGCCAGCCGCCCCTCGGCGGTCCCCGCGAGGGTCGCCACCGCGGCGACCGCGACCAGCAGGACGAGCTGGAGGTCGCCGGCGCGCTGCCGGCCGGGGCCCCGCTGGCGGGCCACCCCGACGAAGGACGCGAACAGCAGGGGGAGGAAGGAGAACAGCGCCCCCTCGTCGATGGCCCGGCCGCCGCTCGCCAGCCAGTCGAGGGACTCGACCCCGGCGAGGACGGCCACGAGCAGCACCCCGGCCTCCACCCCCGCCCGCGTCCGCTCGCCGACGGGAAGGGCGGGCGGCTCTCCCCCCGGCGTCCGGCTCCCGGCGAGGACGGTGTTCGGCAGCAGGAAAGCGACAAAGGCGAATGTCACCCCCAGGAACGGGCCCGCGGGCCCGGCCGCCGCCAGCCGGGCCAGCAGGGCCACCACGAAGACCAGCGTGCCGACGGTCATCGCGACCCACGCGGGATGGGCCCACGCGAGCACCCGCGGCATCGCCCGCGCGTGGGCGAGGGCGCCTCGAAGCCCGGCGGCGCTCATCGGCCCGCCTCCCCGGCGATGCCCCAGGCCACCATGCGCTCCTCGAGGTTCCAGCCGTCGGGCACCAGCGCATCGGTCGCCCCTTCCGCCAGGACCCGCCCGCGGTCCAGCACCAGCAGGCGGTCGGCGACGCGCTCGAGGTCGCTGAGCAGGTGGCTGCTGATCACGACGCTGCACCGCTCGTCGCGCACCACGTCGAGGACCGTCGCCAGCAGCGCCCGCCGGCCGGCGAGGTCGAGGCCCGAGCCCGGCTCGTCCAGCACGAGCAGCCGCGGCCGGAAGGCCATCGCCAGGACGAGGCGCAGGCGCGTGCCCTGGCCCCTGGACAGCTCCCGCACCCGCCGCCCGAGGTCCAGCTCGAAGCGGTCGACGAGGCGCTCGACCCGCGCCGCGTCCCAGGTGGGGTAGTAGCCCGACAGCACGCGCAGGAGGCGATGCACGCGGAGGTTGAAGAGCGGCTGCTCGTCGCTCATCCAGCCGACCCGGGCGCGCACCTCCGCCACCCGCCGCTCCGGGTCGAGGCCCAGCACCCGCACCTCGCCGGCATCCCGCGCGTCCAGGCCGGGCAGCAGGCGCAGCAGGGTGGTCTTGCCCGCCCCGTTCGGCCCGACGACGCCGACGACGACGCCCGCCGGCACCTCCCACGCCGGCACCTCCAGGGTGAAGTTCCCGCGCCGCACCACGAGATCGCGCACGCGCACCAGCGGTTCCGTCATGGCTTCCTCCTCGCTTCCAGGAGCTCCCTCACCGCCGCCAGGACCTCGGCCTCCTCCAGGCCCAGGGCCAGCGCGCGGTCCACCGCGACCCCCAGCGCCTCCCGCGCGTCCCGCCGGGCGCGGCGCCGGGCCGCCTCGCCCACGTCCTCGGCGACGAAGGTGCCCTGCCCCTGCCGGCGCACGACGAGGCCGGCGGACTCCAGGTCGGCGTAGGCCCGGCGCACCGTGATCAGCGACACGCTCAGGGAGGCGGCCAGCTCGCGCACCGACGGCAGGCGGCTCCCCGGCGGGAGCCTTCCCGAACGCACGGCGTCGGCGACCTGGTCGACGATCTGCCGGTAGAACGGAATGCCGGTGCTGGCGCGCAGGGTGATCATGTGTGTATGCAGGTATACACACTTTGCCGGCAGCGCGCAACCGGCACGCGGCATGCTGTTCCGGCCCGTCATCTTCGGGAAGCGCGGCAGCTCTCCTCCCGGCGGAGCCCGCCAGCCGCGCCGCCCTGGCCT
>WGAH01000402.1 GCA_015489145.1 Deltaproteobacteria bacterium | reverse complement strand
ACCTGCGCCTACGCGCCGCTCCCGCTGATCCACGCCGCCGGCTTCCACCCCGTCCGGCTGCTGCCCGGCCTCGACCCGCCCGACGACGCCGGCCCGGGCTTCCTCAACCGCCACGTCTGCGCCTGCGCCCGGGGCATCCTCGACCGCGCCCTGCGCGCCCGGCAGGACGACGTGGCCGGCGTGGTGATCCCGACGAGCTGCGACGCCATGCGCCGCCTCGCCGACGCCTGGATGGCCGCCCTGCCCCGGGTGCCGGTGTTCCGCCTGGCGATGCCCCTGGCCGACTCCGAGGCCTCCGCCGCGTGGCTCGCCGACGAGTACCGGCGGCTCGGCGAGGCCCTGGCCGAGTGGGGCGGGGTCTTCCCCGACGACGCCGAGCTCGCGCGCAGCGTGGCGCTCTACGACGCGGCGGCGGAGCGGCTCGAGGCCCTGCAGGCGGCGAGCTGGGCCGGGACGGGCCTGCCGGGGCGGGCCATGCGGCGCCTCCACCGCCGCGGCGCCACGGTTCCCATCGAGGACCTCCTCGCGGAGCTGGAGCGCGTCGTCCCGGGAACCCCCGCCGTCGCGGAGGAGGCGCCCGGCGGGGATCGCGTCCCCCTGCTGGTCACCGGCAATGTGATCGTCGGAGAGGCCGTCTACGACGCCATCGATGCGGCGGGCGGCCGCGTGGTCGCCAGCGACCACTGCGCGGGGCCGCGGCAGCTCGTGCCCCTCCGGCCGCGGGGCCCGGGGCTGACCGCCCTGGCCCGCGCCGTGCTGGCCCGGCCGCCCTGCGCCCGCACCCTGGCGCTCGACCGGCCCGACGCCGTGCCGCGCCGCGTGCTCGACATCGCGAGGCGCTCGGGCGCCGCTGGAATCGTGGCGACCTTCCTGCGTCATTGCGATCCCTACGCCGGGGTCCTGCCCGCGCTGCGCGAAGCTGCGGAGCGCGCCGACCTGCCGCTCATCGTCGTGCCCCTGGAGCTGGGCGCGCGGGACGAGGGCCGGGTGGCGGCGCGCGTGGAGGTCTTCGTGGAGATGCTCGCCGCCCGGAGGCTCGCCGCCCGATGATGCGGACCTGGTGGGCGAACCGCGCCCGCTCCTTCGAGCGGCGCATTCGCGAGGCCGGCCCCGGGGCCCGCGTCGCCGAGCTGGTGCGCGCCCGCGAGGTCGCCCGCCTCGGCGAGCGCCTGTTCGACCCGGCCCGCCCGCTGGCCTGGTGCGGGCCCCTCGCCCCCTTCGAGCTGCTGGCGGCCCGGGGGATCGCGGCCTGCTACCCCGAGTTCACCGTGGGCCTCATCGCCTCCCTCGACGGCGTGGAGCCGGCCCTGGAGCGGGCCGAGGCCCTCGGCTGGCCCGGCGAGTCCTGCGGCTTCCACCGGGCCGTCGCCGGCGCCGAGGCCCTGGGCATGGTGCCCGATCCGGCCGTGGTGATCACCACCGCCGGCCCCTGCGTCGGCGGCGCGATCCTGACGAGCGACCTCGCCCGCCGGCGGAACCTTCCCTGGTTCGTGCTCGAGCTGCCCGACACCGACGACGACCGCGCCCACGCCTTCGTGACGGGGCAGCTTCGCGAGCTGGACGCCTTCCTGACGCGGCACTTGGGCCCGGCCGAACCGGCGGCCCTGGCGCGGGCGGTGGCGCGGTCCAACGAGGCCCGCGCCCGGCTCGCCGAGGCGGTGGACCTCGCCCTGGCCCGCCCGAGCCCGGCGCGCCCCCGGCAGCTCGCCAACCTCGGGCCGGCGGTGCTGCCGCTGCTCGGCACCGAGGCGGCGGTGACGGTGACGCGGGCCTTTCGCGACGAGCTGGCCCGCGACCGGGCCGCCGGCGTGAGCGGGGTCGAGCCGGAGCGCTTCCGCCTCGCCTGGCTCCAGGGCCGCATCCAGTACCGGCAGGACGTCGAGGACGCCCTGGCCGAGGCGGGGGCCACCATCGTCTTCGACGAGCTGAACGACCTGTCCGCCGAGCCGGTGGACCCGGACGACCCGTGGCCGGGGCTCGCCCGGCGCATTCTCGACGCCCACGTCCTCGGCTCGCTGGAGCGCCGGGCGCGGCGCCTCGTCGAGCGCTGCCGCCAGGGGGCGGTGGACGGCGCGCTCTCGCCCTGCCACCCCGGCTGCCACCAGCGCACCGGGGCCCACGGCCTGCTCAGCCAGGAACTCGCCCGGGCCGGCATCCCCACGCTGCACCTCGACGTGGACTGCGTGGATCGCCGCAGCTTCGGGCGGGCGGTCGTCCGCGACCGCCTCGACGCCTTTCTCGAACTGCTCGCCACCGGCTCGGAGGCCCGCCCGTGAACCCATCCCCGGTCTTCCTCGGCATCGACGTGGGCAGCCTCACCTGCGACGCCGTGCTCGTCGACGCCGACGGCCGCGTGCTCTCCGCCGCCGTCGTCCCCACCGGCGCCCGCAACCGGGTCGCCATCGCCCGCGCCCGCGCCGAGGTGCTGCGCGCCGCCGGCCTGCCCGAGGACGCCGCGCCCCCGACGGTCGCCACCGGCTACGGCCGCCGGCGCGTCGAGGGGCGCCTCGGCGCGGTCACCGAGATCACCTGCCACGCCCGGGGCATCGCCGCCGTGATGCCGGACGCGGAGCTGCTCGTCGACATCGGCGGGCAGGACTCCAAGGCGATTCGCCTCGGGCCGGGGGGACGGGTGGCCGACTTCGCGATGAACGACAAGTGCGCCGCCGGCACCGGCCGCTTCCTGGAGGCGATGGCCCGGGCCCTGGAGGTGGACCTCGACGACCTCGGGCCCCTCGCCCTGCGATCCGAGGCCGACCTCTCCATCAGCAGCGTCTGCACCGTGTTCGCCGAGAGCGAGGTCGTGAGCCTGCTCGCCGAGGGCGGCGACCCGGCCGACGTCGCCCGGGGCATCTGCCGCTCGGTGGCGGCGCGCACCCGGGGGCTCGTGCGGCGGGTGGCCGACGACCCGGCGTCCCTGCGGGTGGCGCTCTCGGGCGGCGTGGCCCGCAACGCCGGGGTGGTCGCCGCCCTCGAGGAGGCGCTGGGGACGGCGATCCGCGTGCCGCCCGCGCCCGACACCATCGGCGCCCTCGGGGCCGCGCTGTTCGCCCGGGAGCGGGCGGGGTAGGATGGGCCCGCCCGCCCCGACGGGGCGCCGGGAGGCTGGACCATGGCGAGCGCGGCGAACCGCCCCTTCTGGGAGGCCGTCCACGCGGCCTTCGACCCGTGGAAGCCGGTGCGCGACCCGGCGCTGTTCGTCGAGCGCGACCCGGCGCACAACCCGGCCCACCGGGTGGGGGAGATGCTCCGCCGTCCCTACGGCGACCGGCGCTTCCTGCTCGTCGGCACGCCGGGCAACGGCAAGTCCTCGGAGCTGTTCCACCTGGCGACCGGGCTGCTCGACGAGCGCCTGGTGGTCCTGCTCGACGTGTACGACCACTTCGAGCGCGTCGTCGGCGACCCGGCCGCCGCCGACCGCGTGCAGCCCTGGGAGCTGCTCGGGCTGGTGGGCCTCGCCGTGCTCCGGGCCGCCGAGGAACGCTTCGGCCATCCCTGGGGCGACGAGCCGAAGCGCCTGGCGCGCGCCCTGGCCCGCCTGCGGGGAGACGAGGGCGACGCGCCCGAGGTGGACGTGGGCCGCCTCGTCGGCGCGATGGCGGTCCTCGCCGGCGGGGTGCTCTCCCCGGCGGCGGCCCCGGTCGCGCTCGCCGCCGTCCACGCGGCCGAGAAGGCGGGGCCGGCCCTGCGGTGGAACTTCCCCCTCGGCCTGCCCGGGCAGCGCGCCCGCTCCGACCAGGACGGCGAGGTCCAGGCGCTGCTCCACGTCGTGCAGGGCATCGTCCGCGGGCTCCAGCAGGCCTACGGGCGCCGGCTGGTGCTCGTCGTCGACGGCCTGGACCGCGTGCGCGACGACGAGGCGCTTCGCCGGCTCTTCGTCGACTCCTCGATCCTCTCCGAGATCGGTTGCGACGCGGTCTTCACCGCCTCGATCCCCCTGCTGCACCGCCACGCCCAGGGGGTGCGGGGCTTCGCGGTCGAGGAGCTGGCCAACATCCCGGTGCTCGACCACGCCGACCCGCGCCGGGCGGGGCCGGGGCTCGCCTTCTTCCGCACGCTGGTCGACAAGCGCCTCGCCGCCCTGCGGGCCGGGGCCGAGCGGGGCGGCTACGCGGTGCCCGAGGCGCCCTTTCCGCGCGAGGTCGTGGACCTCCTCGCCCGGTTCTCCGGCGGGGTCGTGCGCGACTTCGTGAAGCTGGTCCAGGTGGCCGTCGACCCGGCCTGGGACGCCGACGCGGCGGCCTTCGACCGCGCGATGGCCGAGCGCGCGATCGACGAGCTGCGGCGCCTGAAGGAAACCCGCCTCACGAGCGACGAGATCGACCTGCTCGAAAAGGTCGCCGCCGACCCCGACCACCGGCTCCCCGGCGACGAGACCGCCTACCGGCTGCTGCGCGACCTGCGCCTGCTCCCCTACCCGAACGAGCACACATGGTACTTCCCCCACCCGCTGCTCACCCGGTCCCTGGTGAAGGTGAAGACCCCGGGTTCCTGAGCCTCCTCGCCCGGGTGCGGCGGCTGTGGGAGCGGTCGCCCGACGGCATCCTGGTGCTGCTGCGCGGGGTGGAGCCGGCGCACCCGGGCGAGGAGGCTCAGGAACCCGGGGTCTTCACCTTCACCAGGGACCGGGTGAGCAGCGGGTGGGGGAAGTACCATGTGTGCTCGTTCGGGTAGGGG
>WGAH01000401.1 GCA_015489145.1 Deltaproteobacteria bacterium | reverse complement strand
CGGGCGGATCGCGAAGCCGAGGGCGGCGAGGCGCTCCATCATCCAGGGCAGGCCCTCGGCCATGTAGGGCGAGTGGTAGGCGGCGGCGAGGGGCAGGTCCTCCCAGGCGGCGCCGGCGCGCTCGAGGTCCGGGCGCAGGGCGGCGAGGTCGCGCGGGTGGCCCGAGAGGATGAAGCGCGTCGGGCCGTTCTCCAGCGAGATCACCGGGGCGGGGCGGCCGTGGACGGGCAGGCGGGCCAGGGCGGCCTCGACGGCGGCGCGGTCGGGGCCGGTGACGGCGACCATCGGGGCCCCCTCGGAGGGACGGGCGCCGAGGCTTCGCCAGGAGCGCATCATCGCCAGCGCTTCCCAGGCCATGACCTCGAGGTAGGCGAGGGCGCGCTCGGGATCGGGCGGTTGGCGCGGGTCCTCGGCGAGGAGCAGCGCCGGCATGATGCCCTGGGAGTGCCCGGTCGCCGCGACGACGGCCCCCTCGCGGAGGAGCGCGTCGAGGCCCTCGTCGAGGAGCGCGAGCAGCCGGGCGTGCTGCGCCGCGAAGATCATGGGGATGCTGATCATCGCGCTGTCGCGGGTGGCGGCGTCCGGGCGGCGGCTGCCGTCGCGGGCCCAGGTGGCCGGGGCGGGAATCGCGGTGACCAGGCCGCTCGCCTGGAAGGGCTCCGAGCGGTAGAGCCGCCCGAGGCGGGCCTCGGCCTCGCCGAGCCAGGCCCGCGCCCGCCGGCTGGCGGCGGCGGCGTCGGCCAGGGTGCCGAGCCAGTCGGTCGCCTGGCCGGCCCACAGCAGGGCCACGCGGCCCTCGACGATGCGGTCGAGCCAGCGGCGGGGGGCGGGGGTGCGCGATTCCAGCGAGTCCTCGGGGAGCCGTTCCATCTGCTGCGCCTCCGGGTAGACCGTGCGGTCTAGTCGGTGGGTCGGCGAGACTAGTCCCTCGGCCCTCCCTTGTCAATGGCGGGAGCGGCCGTGGAATCGCGAGCCCCGCGCGGGAGGGGCGCCGGCGGAGCGCCGACCGACCCCCGGCCGACCCCCGGCGTTCGTGATCGGGGCGATCCCCGCTTCAGACCGATCGTTCCGGGCCGGCTTGTTCACAAGCCCCCCGGGCTTGCTAGCCCCGCGAAACAACCCCCGTCCCGATGCTAGCCCATCGCCCCTCTCCGCCCCTCTCCGGCGCTTCGCCGGGGACTGCCGCACGGTAGAACCGGCGTTTTTGCGGTGGCCGATGGTGCCCCCCCTAGCATCTTGAGGGGGGTTGATTTTCCGGGCGATCACCTGGAGGGGGCTTGTCGCCAACCCCCCGCCCGATGATCGCCCGGCGGGGGGAGGCCCGAGGTGCGCGCCGGGAACGCCGGTGGAGCGCCGGCCGCGCCCCGGGCGGCTACTCCTCGCCGGCGGAGCCGAGTGCGCGGGCGGCGAAGGCGCGGATCAGCCCGGCGGGCGGATCGTCGCCGGGGCGCAGGGCGATTCGCCCGCCGGGGGCGAGGTCCTCGAAGATCGCCTCGTCCGCGATGTCGGCGGGGAGCACCACGCGGGCGAGGTCGCCCTCCAGGCGCAGCAGCAGGCGGTGGCGGCCGCACTCCCAGGCCAGGGCCCGCCAGGGCTTGACGAGGCGCTCGCGGGCGGCCGGGCAGGCGGCGAGCACCTCGGCGCGCACCGCCCGCACCAGCTCGCGGAGGCCCGGGTCGTAGCGGTCGAGGAAGGCGGCCAGCTCGGCGGGGTCGAGCCGTTCGCCCGGGGGGGCCTCGCCGCCGTCGGGCCTGAGCGCGCTCAGCCCCCGCTCCAGCCAGCGCATGAAGTGGTCGATGGCGCGACGGGCGTCGGCCTGGTCGGGGTCGGCGAGCTCCTGGACGAGCAGGCCCATGTAGGCGCCGAAGATCGCGGCGGCGATCGCCCGCATCTCGTCCTCGGACATCTCGCCGCCGAGCACCGGGCGCATCATGTCGGCGATGGCCGTGCGGGCCCGGCGGAAGAAGCGGGCCACCGCGACCTGGATCGTCGGCTCGCGCCGGGCCAGCTCGGCGAACTCCAGCCACAGGGGCACCACGGCGCGCCCCCGGCGGATCTCGCGGCGCAGCGCCCCGGTGATCGCCCGCAGGTAGTCGCGGTCGGAGGTGGCCGCCTCGAACTGCTCGTAGAGCTCCTCCATGACCTGGTTGGCCCAGGTGTCGACGAGGTCGGCGAAGATCTCCTGCTTGCTGTCGTAGTGCCAGTAGAGGCTGCCCTTGGAGATGCCCGCCTCGCGGCAGATCATGTCCACCGAGGTCTCGTGGTAGCCGTGGTCGCGAATGCAGCGGTAGGCCGCCGCGCGAATCTGGGCGCGGCGGCCGCGGCGACGGCCGGTCTTGCGGGGCGGGTGGCTGCGGTCCACGGCGCCAGCCTATCCCACTCGACCGGCCGGTCGGGTGACGGGCGACAGGACCCGGGGCGGCTCGCCTACCGGGTCACGTCGGGGTGCTCGCTGGCGAGGTTGAAGTGGCACAGCTCGCAGGTGGGCGCCTTCTCGGTGAGCACCACGTCGCGGATGCCGCCGTCGCCGTGGCAGCCGAGGCAGGTGTTCACCTCGTCGGGGTTCTCGTAGGTCGCCGGGTTGCCGGCCAGCTCCTCGTTGAGCACCTCGGCGAGCTTGCGGGCCACCGCCGCGGCCATGCGCCCGCATCGTTCCTTGCGCTCGTCGGTGTGGCCGCCGTAGCCCGAGGCCAGGCACCACCTGGTGACCGAGACGTGGCAGAGGGGGGTGTCGCTCACGCTGGTCGGGCAGTCGAAGTCGACGACGGGCTCCTCGGGCTCGTAGTCGGGCAGTTCGTTGTTGCTGTACCAGTCCACGATGCTGCTGACGATGTTGGCGGCGTTGGACGACAGGAGCTGCGCCACCATGCCCGTGCCGTTGAGGGTGCCGCACAGGGTGCCCCAGCCGAACATGCCGCCCTTGCCGTAGATCGCCATCTTGGTGGGGATCTGCGTGAAGGGCGCGCCGACCTTGTCCTGGAGCTCGCCGATGATGGCCTCGAAGACGGCGTAGTGGCAGCCGCCCTGGTAGTAGGCCTCGTAGGCGCGCTTCGCGACGGCGTCCGGGTCGAGCTCCACGTAGTCCCACGGCGGGTCCTGGGCCATCGGGGCGCCGGTGTCGCCGGTGTCGTCGCCGGTGCCGTGGCTCGTGTCGTCGGTGCCGCCGGTGCCGGTGTCGCAGTTGCAGGGCTCGCACTCGTCCTGTTCCTTGTCGCCGCAGGCGGCGAGCACGGTGGCGGCCACCCCGCCGGCGGTGGCGAAGCCGAGGAGCCGGAGCACCTCGCGGCGGTCGGGGGTCGGGGTCGGTTCGTGGGCGTCGCGCATGGTGGAGACCTCCTGGGTGGGACACCCCCAAGGTGGTGCGGCGAGGCGCCTCGGGCGGTCGGCACTGTTCCCTAGTTCGAGCTGGAATCCTCCCTAGGCGGCGGTGGCGGGAACGCTGAAACGCATGGTTTGCGCGGTAAGATAAGCATTTTCGATGTTGCTTGATCGCGGTGCCGGGATGGGCCGGGCCCCTGATCGGCGTCACGCTGGGGGAAGGCGGTCGGGGCGCGTCGAGAAGCCGGCCCCGGGCTGGACGGCGGGAGGGTTCATGTTAGTGTTTGCGAAAGTATGATGATTCCATCCCGCCGAGCGCCGACGGAGCCCCGCCGATGAACTGCACCCCCGCGCCGGGCCGCGAGGCCCTCGTCGCCGAGCTTCGCGAGCGCTTCGCCTTCACCCCCACCCTCGACGAGCTGGCCGCGGTGCTCGCGATCTGGGGCAGCCCGACGCGCCTGCGCATCCTCGCCCTCCTCGACCGGGCCGGCGAGCTGTGCGTGTGCGAGATGGCGGCGATCCTCGGCATGTCGGACTCGGCGGTCTCCCAGCACCTCGGCCGGATGCGGGCCCTGCGCCTGGTGCGCTCCCGCCGCGACGCCCAGACCCTCTACTACGCGCTGACCGACCACCCGGTGAACGCGCGGGTGCGCGAGGCCGCCCGGGAGGCCCTGGCGGCGGAGCCTTGACGGGCCGCGCCCTCCGCGGCGCCGCCCTCGCGGCGCTCGCCGGCTGCCGCCCCGGAGGAGGGGGGGGCGGCGACTCGGGCGGAGCGTCCGCCGACGAAGGCACCGTCTCGGGCATCGTCCTCGACGCCGATGGCGCGCCCGTGGTCGGCCTGGTGGTCACCGTCTCGGGGGAGTTCTGCATCCCCGACGAGACCGACGCCGCCGGGGCCTTCACCGTCACCGGGGTCGGAGCCGGGCCCCGGCGCCTCGTCACCTACGGCGAGACGGCCGACGCCGGCCGGGTCGCCTCCCTGGCCTTCGCCTTCGCGGCCGGCGGGGAGGTGGTCTTCGACGAGCCGATCCACGACCCCTTCCTGGTCGAGGCCGGTCAGCTCGACGGCGCCGCGCCCCTCGTGACGCCGGGCGGGCTGGAGTGGACGGTCGAGCCCGGCGCCTTCGACCCGCCGCCCTTCGGGGACGCCACCTTGTGGGAGGCCCGCCTCGACCCGGCGCTGGCGCCTCCCTTCGTGCCCGACGGCGTGCGGCTCCTGGACCTGTTCGCCCTGGAGCCGGCCGGCGGCGCCTTCGATCCGCCGGCGGCGGTGCGCTTTCCGCCCGTGGAGGGCGCGGCTCCCGGCGACGCGGTGCGCTTCTACGTCCTCGACCTCGACGCCGGGACGCTGGTCGAGGCCGCCGAGGGGCGGGTGGACGAGGCGGGGCGGCCCGCCACGTCACCGGCGGACGGCGGCGGCATCTCCACCCTGGGGTGGCTGGCCGTGGCCGCCGAGGAGGAACGATGAACGGACGCGCGCATCCCCGGACCGGGCCGAGCGGAACGCCCGGCCTGGCCCTGGCCCTGGCGCTCGCCTGCGGCTCCCCGGCCGCCGAGACGGGGGGCGCTGACATCGCCGACACCGGCGGCGCCTGCCCCCTGGACGGCGGGGCGGTGGAGGTGGGCCGCTGCGCCCCCGACTTCACCCTCCCCGACGCCGCCGGCGAGCCCTTCGCCCTGTCCTCCACCCGGGGCAGGGTCGCGCTGGTCGACATCTCCGCCGTGTGGTGAACCTCGTGTCGCGCCCTGGTCCAGGGCATCGAGGGGCTCTACGAGGCGCGGGCCGAGGAGGGTTTCGTCCCGGTGAGCGTGGTGATCCAGGACGCCGCCGGCGGGCCGCCCGACAGCGAGGACGCCGCGCTGTGGGCCGACGAGCTGGGGCTGGGCTTTCCCGTGCTGGCCGACGTGGACGGCGAGGTCTACGCCACCTGGGACGCCGAGGGGGTGCTGCCCAAGGCGGCGGTGCTCGACCGGGAGGGGCGCATCACCTTCATCGAGCTCGGCGGCGCCTCGGCCCTCGACGACATCGAGGCGGCGGTGGACGCGGCACTGTGAAAAAGCATTTGCGTGATCGCTAAACCACGCTAATCGATCCCACCGAGGACACGACGATGACCGCTTCCCCCT
>WGAH01000400.1 GCA_015489145.1 Deltaproteobacteria bacterium | reverse complement strand
GTCCAGGTGTCGGGGCCGTCGAGGGGGGCCGGCCCCTTGCGCGGGAGGGGGCGCGACTCGAAGCCGATGAGGCGCACGGGGTGGCCGCCGACGAAGGCGTCCCAGACGACCGCCCCCTCGGCGTCCAGCATGGCGGGCCAGCTTTCGAGCCACCCCCCGTCCGCGTCGGCGACGGCGCCCATCACCTGGCGAATCGCGAAGGGACGCTTGCGGCCGGGGTTGTGGGCGTCGCTGAAGATCTCGCCCACCGTGGCGAAGCCCTCGTCGCCGGCGTAGGGCGCCGCGAGGATGCTGCGATCCGGCGCGTCGCGCGTGGGGAAGGGGCGCGGCCCGGCCTCCCCCGGCCGGCGGTAGGCGAAGCGGTAGTGCTCGAACAGCAGCCGGTAGGCCTCGCCGAGGTCGCGGGCGAAGAAGCGCGCCTCGCCGTTGGGGCCCATGATGCGCTCGAAGCCGCCGATGGCCCGCTCGTCCTCGGCGCCGACCCCGCCGCTGGCCGCCAGGGCCCGCCGGCCGGTGAGCACCATGGAGCCCTGGCCGGTCATGATCAGCACGCCGCGCGTGTGCATGAGCATCGTCGCCTCGGCGTTCCAGTAGGACTGCGCGCCGACGTTGGTGCCGGCCACGATGACGTGGATCTCGCCGCCGTCCTCGGTGAAGCGCACGATGGAACGGAGCACCCGCGCGGTCCAGTCGAGGTTCTCGGTGCCGGACGCCATGCTGATGCGGGCGCCGGCGCTCACCGCCACCCACTCGACGGGCAGGTCGCGCTGCCGCGCCAGGTCGATGGCGGCGACGATGCGGCGGCACTCGGGCTCGGCGAGGGCGCCCATGTCGCGGGTCGGGTCGCTGGCGATCCAGACGCGCTCGATGCCCTCGGGGTAGCGCTCGGTGACGTGCCGCACGAGGCCCACCACCACGCCGGCCTCGTTGCCCCCGGGAGGGCGGTCCACCGGCACGAGGGCCTCGCCGCGCTCGTCGAGGTCCAGCTCGACGAACTCGCCGCGCGCCATGTCCGGGTGGGGGGCGGCCCCCTCGCCGTCGCCCTGGAGCAGGCGCACGATCTCCCAGGGCTCGGCCAGGCCCATGCGCCGGGCCCGCACCGCCCGGGCCTCGCGCGGGTCGAGGGGGCGGATCGCCTCGGCCGAGGGCGTGGTCTCGCGCACCTCCAGGCGCCGGCGGCCGGGCTTGTGGACGACGTAGAGGCGGTCGCGGATCTCGCCGCCGCCGTTCAGCAGGCGCACCCGCAGCACGACCTTCTCCAGCCCGAGGCCGCGGGTGGCCGGCTCGAAGCGCCCGGCCAGGGCCGCCACCTGGGCGGGGGTGGCGCGAATCGGGGGCCGGATGCGGAGGGTGAGGCGGTTGTGGTAGAGGCGCCGCCGCGCCGGCCGGCCGGCCTGGGCGTCGCGAATGACGTGCAGCCCCTCGTAGAAGGCGCGCTCGAACTCCCACCACTGGGGGTCGCCCGGCGGGGCGTCGAGGCGGTCGGGCACGCCGCGCACCTCGGCGAAGACCAGCACGCGCTCGTCGTCCGGATTGGCGGTGGCGACGGCGCGGAAGGCGTGGATCTGCTCCGGGGCGTCGAGGCGCTCCAGGCGGAAGCCCTCCAGCCGCCACAGGTCGAGGCGGCGGGCGGCCTCGGGGTGGATGTCGTCGAGGTCGGGCTGGCGCCGCCCCTGCTTCCAGGTGCGGTGGCGCAGGCGGCCGTCGTGCCAGTTGAGCACCACCCGCGAGGCGGCCAGCGGCGGCGCCTCGGGGACCTCCGCCGGCGGGCGGCCGAGGAGCAGCTCGACGAGGACGCCGTCGGGATCGGCCTCGCGGGAGAGCGCCTCCCGGGCGGCCTCGGCGGCGAGGTCGAGATCGCGGGCGAGCACCGCCAGGATGCGCCGGGGACCCCACTCCCAGACGAGGTCGATGCGGCCGACGACCACCCCGGGGCGGCGGCTGAAGCGGCAGTCCGAGCAGGCGTGGTCGAGGTAGGTGCGCCGCACCATCGCCTCGCACACCCGCTCGGCGTGGGGGGCGTCGGGATCGGCGCGCTCGTAGAGCACCGGCAGGAAGGAGCGCGGCTCGGCGGCGAGCGCGTCCATCGCCGCCTCGCGCTCGGATTCGGGCGCGGCGAGGAGGGCGTCGACCCGGGCCCCGCCCTCGCGGTGGGCCTCGACGTAGCGGGGGCGCTCGAACAGGGTGTAGCGGACGTGCCGGGCGAGGTCGGCGAGGGAGGGGTCGGCCAGGCGGGCGAGGCGGCCGAGCACGTCGCGCAGCCGGTCGGAGGGGGAGGCGGCCGACAGCACCACGCGCAGGGCGGCGGCGGCGATGCGTCCCCGGCGGCGGTCGTTGCGGACCACCGCCAGGCGCCACAGGGCGGCGCGCATCGCCGGGCCGGGCGCGGTGGCCCGGGCGAGCCCCAGCGCGGTCTCCAGGGGCCAGCGCAGGGGGGGCGGCGCGGCGTCCAGGCCGTCGTGGTGGGCCCGGCAGAAGTCGTGGAAGGCGACGTGGGCGCTCGCCGTGCCGCCGTCCTCGGGTAGCAGGCGCCGGTCGAACATCGCCTCGACGGCCGCCACCAGCTCGAGCAGCTCGACCGCCGGGCCGGCGGCGCCGGGCCCGAGGTGGCCGTTCAGCGCGTCCAGGGCGGAGAGCGCCGCCCCCACCTCGGCGTCGGGCACCTCCCAGCCGAGGAGCGCGTCGCGCAGCGTCGCGGCGGCCCGCGCCAGGCGCTCGGCGGGGGGGCCGTCGAAGCGGGGCCCGTCGCCGCGCAGCTCGGCGGGCACCGCCACCGAGGCCCCGGCGCCGTCGGCGTCCTCGGCCTCCAGCACCACCAGGGCCTCGCCGGCCTCGACCTGCTGCCCCGGCCGGCAGCGCACCTCGCGCACCGTGCCCGCCGCCGTGGCGCGCACGGGCACCTCCATCTTCATCGCCTCGAGGATCACCAGGGGTTCGCCGGGGCGCACCGCCTGGCCCGCCGCCACCGGCACCGCGACGACCAGCGCCGGGGCCGGGGCCGCGACCGTGCCGCCGTCGGCCGCCTCGACGAGGTGGGCGTGGCCGTCCACCTCCACCCACAGGCCCCGTCGCCCGCGGCCGTGGAGCACGGCGTGCTCGCCGTCGGCCAGGCGCAGGCGCGCCGCGTGGTCGCCGGCCCAGGTCACCCGGGCCTCCACCGGCACGCCGTCCACCTCGACCCGCCAGCGGCCGGGCCCCGCCGGCCGGGCGTCCAGCGTGGCCTCGGCCTCCCGCGCCCGCAGGCTGACGGGCTCGAAGCGCGCGTCGGGGGCCCGCGGCGGCACCCCCTGCTCGACCTCGCGGAAGAACTGCCGCACCCGCCCGGCCCGGCGGGCCTCGGCCTCGTGGATCGCGGCGAAGATCAGCGCCGGCAGGGGGTCGCCGGGGCGCACCAGCTCGGGGGCGGCGCGGTCGACGAAGCGCGTGTCCACCGGGCCGGCCTTCACCGCCGGGTGACGGATCAGCGCCCCGAGGAAGCCCTTGTTCGTCTCGCCGTCCTCGATGACGATCTCGAGCTCGTCGAGCGCCCGGGCGAGGCGGTGCAGGGCCTCGTCGCGGGTGGGCGCCCAGGCGATGAGCTTCGCCACCATGCTGTCGAACTCGCCGGGGATGCGCTGGCCCTCGACGATGCCCGAGTCGACCCGGATGCCCGGCCCGGCCGGCAGGCGCAGGTGGCGCACCCGCCCGGGGGCCGGGGCGAAGTCGCGCTCGGGGGACTCGGCGTTCAGCCGCAGCTCGACGGCGTGGCCCCGCGGGGCGGTGCTCGCCGGCCGCCAGCTCAGGCCCCGGGCCACGTCGAGCTGGGCGTGCACGAGGTCGAGGCCGGTGACGACCTCGGTGACCGGGTGCTCGACCTGGAGCCGCCCGTTCACCTCGAGGAAGTAGGCCTCGCGGCCGGCCCGGTCGACGAGGAACTCGGCGGTGCCGGCGCCCTCGTAGCCCGCCAGCTCCGCGAGGCGCTCGGTGGCGCGCAGGAGGCGCTCCTCCAGCGCCGGGTCGAGGCCGGGGGCCGGGGCCTCCTCCAGCACCTTCTGGTGGCGGCGCTGGGTGGAGCAGTCGCGGGTGCCGACGGCGACGGCGGTGCCGTCCGGGTTGCCGACGAACTGCACCTCGACGTGGCGGGCGCCGTCGATGCAGCGCTCCATGAACAGGGCCGAGCGCCCGAAGCTGCGGTCGGCCTCGGCGCGGGCCGAGGCGATGGCCGCCGCCAGCCCGGCCGGCGCGTCCACCCGCCGGATGCCCCGCCCGCCGCCGCCGCCGGAGGCCTTGACCATGAGGGGGAAGCCGATGCGCTCGGCGAGGGCGGCGGCCTGGTCGGGGTCCTCGACGAGGCCCCAGGGGGCGAGGGGCACGCCGGCCTCCTCGGCGAGGCGGCGGCTGGCGATCTTGTCGCCGAGGCGGCGCAGGGCCTCGGCCGAGGGTCCGAGGAAGACGATGCCCGCGTCCTCGAGGGCCGCCACCATCGCCGGGTCCTCGCTGGCGAAGCCCCAGCCCGGCCACACGCCGTCGGCCCGCGCGCGGTGGAGCACCGCGAGGACGTGGGGGATGTCGGTGTAGGCGCTGCGGGTGCCGCCGGAGCCGTCGGGGCGCAGGGCCGGGCCGAGGTCGACCGCCTCGTCGGCGGCGGTGGCGAAGGGCGCGCCGCGGTCGGGCTCGGTGACGAGGGCCACCGTGCGGATGCGGGTGCCGCGGGCGCGGTTGTACTCCCGCAC
>WGAH01000399.1 GCA_015489145.1 Deltaproteobacteria bacterium | reverse complement strand
GACGTAGAGGCCGTAGGGGGCGGGTTCGGTGCTGGGGTAGCGGGACATGGTGCATCCTCCGTTCACCCCCCATGTCACCGGCCGCGGCCCCCCGCGCCCTCGGGCCGGCTGGGGCCCGGGCGGGATTCGATCACCTACTCCGGGTAGGGACTTGTGCCGACGCGGCCCCATCCGGAGAACCGATACGCGAGAACGCCGGTGGCCGCCGCGTCCTCGCCCACCAGCCCGCCGCGGCCCCGGCCGGGGCGGCGCGGTCGGGGCCGCCGTCCCCCTGGCGCGGCGCGCCGGGGGTTACCCTCGGGCCATGTTCACCCTGCTCCTCTCCGTCGCCGCCCTCGCCGCCGGGGGCGCCTGCCCCGACCTCGCGGTGCCGGGCGACGCCTGGCCCACCGCCGAGCCCGCCGACCCGGCCGCCCGGGCCGCGCTGGACGCCTGGGCCTTCCCCCCCGACCTCGACCGCGCCGACCCGGAGCGCCGGGGCGTGCGGACGGACGGCCTCGTCGTCGTCCACCACGGCCGCATCGTCTACGAGCGCTACGGCGGCGGCTACGGCCCCGACACCCGCCACCTCGCCTGGTCGATGTCCAAGAGCTTCACCAGCGTGCTCGAGGGCATCGCCGAGGCCGAGGGGCGCCTCGACCCCGACGCGAGCATCTGCGCGCTCCTCGACGTCTTCGACCGCGATGCCTTCCGCGTGGTCTTCGACCACGACGCCTGCCGCATTCGCGTCCGCGACCTCCAGTCCATGGCCAGCGGCCTCGACTGGCTGGAGACCTACGAGGGCCACTCGCCGGTGGAGAGCTCGGTCCTGGCGATGCTCTACGGCGAGGGCCACGCCGACATGGCCACTTTCGTGCTGCGGCACCCCTTTCGCGAGGCGCCGGGCGGCTCCTGGCTCTACTCCTCCGGCGACGCCAACGCCCTCTCAGCGGTGGTCGGCAAGGCCCTCGCCCCCGCCCACGGCGACCGCTACCCCTGGAAGGTGCTGTTCGAGCCCCTGGGCATGAGCAGCGCCACCTGGCAGCGCGACGCCCGCGGCACCTACGTCGGCTCCTCCTACCTCTACGCCACCCCGCGCGACTTCGCGCGCTTCGGGCTCCTGCTGCTCCACGACGGCTGCTGGGGCGAGCGGCGGCTGCTGCCCGAGGGCTGGATCGCCCGGGCCACCGCGGTCAGCGACGCCTTTCGCGCCCGCCCCCTCGCCTACGACGGGGGGCCGGTGCAGGGCTGGATGTTCTGGGTCAACCGCCCGGTGCCCGAGCAGGGCATCGACCTGCCCTGGCCCCACGTCCCCGAGGGCAGCTTCGCGGCCCTCGGCCACTGGAAGCAGGCGATCTACGTCGTCCCCGAAGCCGACCTCGTCGTCGTCCGCACCGGCGACGACCGCGACGGCGAGAGCTACGACGCCGACGCGCTGCTGGAGCGCGTCCTCGACCTGGTGGACGCCGAGGTCGCCGAGCCGCCCCCACCGCCGGCGCCGGTGGCGCCGGTCTCCCCCGGGGACTGGGACCGCCGCTACGCCAACGGCCTGTTCGAGCTGGCGAGCGGCTACGCCGCGATGCAGGCCTGCGCCTGCCGCTTCGTGATGGAGCGCGACGACGCCTTCTGCCGGGAGTGGGTGCGCGTCTCCCCCGACGTGGCCCGCTACCGGGTGGACGAGGCCAGCCGCACGGTCACCGCCCGCAGCCTGGGCATGGGCCGGCAGGTGGCGCGCTTCGTCGACGCGCAGGTGGGCTGCGTGCTGGAGCCCCGGTGAGCCGGGTCCCCGCCGCCCGGGCCCGCCGGCGAGCCCGCCGAGGTGCACGTCGTCCACCGCATCGACCGGGACACCAGCGGCGTGGTGCTCCTCGCCCGGGACGCCGAGGCCGCCGAGCGCCTGCGCGCCGACTTCCGCCACCACCGCCCCGAGCGGATCTACCGGGCCTTCGTCGTCGGCCGCCCCGACACCGAGGCGACGAGCGGCGCCTGGGTCGACTGGATGCGCTGGGACCGGCGCGCCCGGCGACAGGTCTCCTGCGACCCCGGTGCCGAGGGCGCCTTCGAGGCCACCCTCCGCTGGCGCCTCGTCGCCGCCGGGCCCCTGGCCAGCGAGCTCGAGATCGCGCTGGGCAGCGGCCGGCGCAACCAGGTCCGCCTCCAGGCCCTGCTGCACCGCTGCCCGGTGGTGGGCGAGCGCCAGTACGTCCCGCCCCGCTGGCGGCCCCCGGTGACGCACCCCCGGCAGGCCCTCCACGCCCTGCGCCTGGGCGTCCGCCACCCGGCCACCGGCCGGCCCCTCGTCCTCGAGGCGCCGCTCCCGGCCGACCTCCGGCGCCTGCGCCGGTTCACCGGCGGCTGAGCTCCCCGGCGGCGGCGCGGGGGGCGGGGCGGCCCGCCCTCCCGGCCGGCGGGATCAGTTCACGGTGAGGTCGGGCAGGTCGGTGACGGTGACGCCGGTGGCGCCGCCGGCGTAGTTCACGCCGTCGTAGGTGCCGTCGCCGTCGGCGTCGGCCCCCTGGCTGCAGTAGGCGTAGTCCAGGCCGCCGTCGTCGCTGAACCGGAAGGCCACCGAGTAGGTGCCCGCCGACGTGGTGGACGGGATGCTCATCGCGGCCATGTACTCGTCGTTGTTGCCGCTGTCGGTGTTGTAGGTCGCGTCGGTCCAGGTCCACGAGGCGTCGGTGGCCGGGTCGGTCTGGTAGTCGCCGAAGCCCACCTGCGCCGTGATGCCCGAGCCCTGGCCGGTGCTGTCGGTCGTGCCCGGCTCGTAGACCTGCCCGTACCAGGTCGCCGTCGTGCCGCCCGCCGCCGCCGTGTCGCTCGTCGGGTACTGCACGTTGCACCAGTCGAGGTTGTGGGCGGTGCCCGTCGCGAGGTAGCCGCTCGCCAGCGTGTCGGTGTTGCCGTCGGCGTCGGTCACCGCCACGTCGACGTAGGTGCCGACATCCGAGAGGTTGGCCGTGAGGTCCGGGGTCACCGCCGTGATCTGCGTGTCCGAGTCCACCGTGAAGCTGGTGGCGTCCACCCCGTCGAAGGTCAGCACGTCCACGTCGCTGAAGCCCTCGCCGGTGATCGTGACCGTGATGCCGCCGGCGATGATGCCGGAATCCGGCGACAGGCTCGTGATCGACGGGTTGCACGGGATGTTGGCCGAGCCCGGCGTGCCGTAGGCCGTCGTGCCCGTCGGGTCCTCGATGGCATCCCCCGCGGCGCACCAGTTCGTGCCCGTGTCGTTGTCGGTTTCCGGCGTCGCGCCGGCCAGCAGCACGCTGTCGAACTGCGCGGCGGTGCCCGTGGTGT
>WGAH01000398.1 GCA_015489145.1 Deltaproteobacteria bacterium | reverse complement strand
CGCCTCCGCCGAGAAGGCCGCGCCGGCGAAGCCCGCCGCCGCCACCGCCCCGGAAAAGGCGGCTTCCAGCGAGAAGCCGGCGGCCACCGACGGCAAGGAGACGCTGCTGTTCTTCCTCAACCCGAACGGGCGGCCCTGCCAGATGCAGGACAGCATCCTCAAGCAGATGGGCCCCACCCTCACCGACAAGGTGAACCTGCGCTACGTGCCGATCACCCAGCCCGAGGGCCGGGACGAGGCCCGCCAGTGGGGCATTCGCGCCCTGCCCACCCTCATCCTGGTCGACGGCTCCGGCAAGGAGCTGCACCGCTTCCCGCCGGGCATCCAGGACTCGGCCACCATCCTCGCCGCCCTGAACTGAGCCGCCCGCCTCGCGGGCGCGCCGGGAGGTCCCGATGGACATCGGCCTCGTCGACGCCGGCCTCGCCTTCGGCGCGGGCCTCGCCAGCGTCCTGTCCCCCTGCGTGCTGCCGGTGGTGCCCATCGTCATCACCGGCACCGAGAAGGACTCGCGCTGGCGGCCGGTCGCCGTCGTCGGCGGACTTGCGCTGGCCTTCGTCGCGATGGGCGTGCTGAGCGCGATCTTCGGATCGGTCCTCCTCCGTCACATGGGGTGGATCGAGAAGCTCGCCGGGGTGCTCATCGCGCTGTTCGGCCTGCTCATGCTCGCCGACGTCAACATCTTCAAGAACCTCACGATCTTCAACCGCGTGCCCGGGGTGACCCGGGGCGGGCTGCTCGGCGCGCTGCTCATGGGGGCCAGCCTGGGGCTGGTGTGGATTCCCTGCGTCGGGCCGATGCTGTCGAGCGTGCTCGCCATGGTCGCCACCAGCGGAGAGGTGCTCACCGGCATCGCGCTGCTGCTCGTCTACGCGCTGGGCTTCAGCGTGCCCATGCTGGCGCTGGCCTACGGGTCGCAGTGGTTGCGCCGTCGCCTCGGGTCGCTTGCGGGCACGCCGGTGGCGGTGCGCGTGTTCAGCGGGGTGGTGCTGCTGGCGCTGGGCGCCTGGGTGTTCTTCGAGGGCGCGGTCGTCACGTTCTGAGCGGCTTTTCGGAGCGCCCCTGGTGGCGGGGCGTCCTCGCCGGGCCTATATATGGGTGACCAGTCACCCATTTTCCGAGAGGCCCATGACCCGCACCTCCCCCGACCAGAAGCGCGAGGCCCGCCGCCGCCTCCTCGAGTCCGCCGCCCGCGTCTTCGCCCGCTCCGGCTTCGAGGCCGCCCGCGTCGACGCGATCTCCACCGGCGCCGGCTTCGCCAAGGGCACGGTCTACAACCACTTCGCCAGCAAGGAGGCGCTGTTCGGCGCCGTCGTCGAGGAGGCCGCCCGCCTCGCCGTCGCCCGCTACCGGGCGGCGCTGGCCGAGGGCGCGGGAAGGACCAGCACCCGCGCCCGCCTCCGCGCCCTCGTCGAGGCCGACATCTCCGTGCTCCGGGAGCAGGAGGACTTCGTGAAGGTGCTGGTGCGCGAGGCCCTCGCCTTCCACCCCGACCGGAGCGCCCTCGTCACCGAGCACCTCGCGCCCTTCCTCGGCGCGGTGGCCGACATCCTCGCCGAGGGGGCGGCGCGCGGCGAGGTCCGCGCCGACCGGCCCCCGGCGCAGCTCGCCCTCCTGTTCGTCGGGATGCTCGGCCTGCTCTACGGTCAGCGCTGGGCCTCGGGCTGGCCGAGCCTCGACGAGCTTCCCGACCTGCTGCTCGACTGCTTCCTCGACGGCGCGGCGCCGCGGGAGGGCGGGCCGTGAGCAGCTACGTCTACATGAAGGTCCTCGAGTCCACGCCCGAGCGCTACGACCGCGGGATGCGCCTGCTGTCGCGCGGGCGCATCGACGGCCTGTGGGAGGCGGTGGCCGAGCGGGCGGCGGCGCCGGGCCGGCGGGTCCTCGACGTGGGCTGCGGCACCGGCGGGGTCACCCTCGCCTGCGCCCGGCGCGGCGCGCGGGTCACGGGGCTGGACAAGGACGCGGGCATGCTGGCGGTGGCCCGGGCCAAGGCCGCGGCGGCGGGCCTCGCCGTGGACTGGCTGGAAGCCGGCGTCATGGAGCTGGAGGACGTCGTCGAGCCCGGCGGTTTCGACGCCGTCGTCTCCTGCCTCGCCATGAGCGAGCTGCTGCCGGAGGAACGGGCCTACGCGCTGGCGCGGCTCGCCCGGGCCCTGGCGCCCGGCGGCCTGCTGGTGCTGGCCGACGAGGTGCGGCCCGCCGGCCGCCTCGCCCGCCTCGGCTGGAGCCTCGCCCGGGCGCCGCGGGCGGCGCTGACCTGGCTGCTCGCCGCCCGCCTCACCCACCCGGTCGACGGCCTCGCCGACGAGGCGCGGGCCGCCGGCTTCGTCGACGTGACCGAGGAACGCCTGCCCCCCGGCGACTTCGCCCTCGTCTCGGCGCGCGCCCCGGCGCCGCCCCCGGAGGTCCGCCCATGACCCTGCCCGGCCGCTTCCTGCCCTGGCTGCGCGACACCCTGCTCCGCATGTTCCCCCACGCCACCCGGCCGGGCCTGCGCCGCATCGGGCGTCCCGGTCCCGACGCGCCCGTGCTGCTCACCGGCAACTTCACCCTGACGGTGGCCCGGCTCGAGCGGGTGCTGGCGGGGCGCGACGCCTGGCTGCTCGTCGCCGACAGCCACGGCATCAACGTGTGGTGCGCGGCCGGGGGCGGGCACCTGACGCACCACGACGTCATCGCGGTCATCCGGTCCTCGGGCATCGGGGAGCGGGTGGCGCACCGCCGGTTGTGGCTGCCGCAGCTCGCCGCGACGGGGGTGGAGCGCCGCGTCGTCGAGGCGCGCACCGGCTGGCGCGCCGACTGGGGGCCGGCCCGGCTCGAGGACCTCCCGGCCTTCCTCGACCGGGGCGAGCGCGTCGCCCGGCGCGAGCGCACGATGCGCTTTCCGCCGTGGGAGCGCCTGGAGATGGCGCTGGTCTGGGCGGCGCCGACGACGCTGGTCGCGGCGGCGGCGCTGGTCCCCCTGGTCGGCATCGCCGCGGCCCTCGCCGGCGCGCTGTCCATCGGCCTCGTGATCTTCGGCATCTTCGCGGCCCTGCCCCGCTTGCCGGTCGAGGGGCCGCGCCGGTGGCTGACCTACGCCGGCGGCGCCCTCCTGGCGGGGGGACTGGCGGCGGGAGCCGACGCGCTCCTCGGCGGGAGCGGCCACGCCGGCTGGCTGCTCGGGGCGGCGACCCTCGCCATGCTCGCCCTGTCGGTGGACCTCGCCGGCACGACCCCCTGGTACGCGAGCACGATCAACTCGGCGGGCAACCGCTTCGACCTCGTGCTCGACCGGGAGCGCTGCACCGGCGCCGCCGACTGCGTGCGGGTCTGCCCCCGCGACGTGCTCCGCATGGACGGGCGGGAGCGCAAGGTGCGCATCGCCGAGCCCGAGGCCTGCATCCGGTGCGGCGCCTGCGTGGTGCAGTGCCCCGAGGACGCGCTGTTCTTCCGCTTCGCGGACGGGCGGGTGGCGCCGCCGGCCCAGGTGCGGGCCACGCGCATGAACATGCTCGGCCGGCGCGCGGTGCCCGTGCCGACCGACGAGGCGCCGCGCTCCTCCTGAAGCGCCGAGGTGGAGCGCCGCGGAGGACCCCCGGCCCCAGGCGGGCATGGCGGCAGGAGCGGTGTGCCGGTCCTCCCCTCAGCGTTCCGCTCCTTCGCGGACGCGGCAGGATGCCGCGTCTACCTCTCCGCCGAGGCACCGGCGCAAGCGGCGCCCGCCTCGTTCCGCTCCTTCGCGGACGCGGAAGGATGCCGCGTCGACCTCTCCACCGAGGCGCCGGCGCAAGGGGCGCCGACCTCTGACCGGCATGCCCGAGCACGCGAAGGCCGCGACCGAAGAGACGCAAGAATCGGCCCACCTGTCGACAAGCCCCTCGATGATGATCGCGGGGCGACGGGGAAAAGCGCGTCGCGGAGGCGCGGGAGAAGGCGCCCCCGGGCGGGTCCATGCCGAGGACCCGCGCATCCTCGGCCCGCTCCGTTCCGGGCGCCGTCGCGATGCCTTCCCATCGCTCGCCCGGCGCGGAGCCAGGGCGCCGATGCGAGCCGGTGGAGGGCTGGCCGGCACCGCCCTTGTGCGGCGTGCGGCGACCCGAATACGCTGGCGGCTCCCACCCTCGAACGGAGTCCCCCATGCGCCTCCTGCCCTGGATCCTCCTCCTCTCCGCGGCCTGCCGCACCGACGACAAGACCACCGACACCGCCTCCGCCGGCGGGCAGGACACCGCGCCGTCCGCCGTGGACGCCGACGGCGACGGCTACGCCAGCGTCGAGACGGGCGGCGAGGACTGCGACGACGGCGACCCGGCCGTGAACCCCGGCGCCGAGGAGACGCCCTACAACGGGGTGGACGACGACTGCGACGACGCCACCCCCGACGACGACCTCGACGGCGACGGCTACGCCAGCGTCGAGACGGGCGGCGAGGACTGCGACGACGGCGACGCCGCCGTGAACCCCGGGGCCACCGAGTCCTGCAACGGGGTGGACGACGACTGCAACGGCGAGGTGGACGACAGCACGGGCGACACCTGGTACGCCGACGCGGACGGCGACGGCTACGGGGACCCGGCGGTGTCCGTGCAGTCCTGCGAGGGGGCGAGCGGGTACGTCGCCGACGCCACCGACTGCGACGACACGACGGCGGCGGCCCACCCCGACGCCGAGGAGGTCTGCGACTGTCTCTTATACACATCTG
>WGAH01000397.1 GCA_015489145.1 Deltaproteobacteria bacterium | reverse complement strand
TTTCAGGCCCGCTTCGGCGCCGTGCCGCCGGCCCTCGTTTCGGAAGAGGAAACCGATCATGATCGCTCCCACGCCCAGTCTATTGCCCCGGCCCGGCGCCGAAGCGGGCCTGAAATGGGACGAATTGTGACGTCTCCGAGAAGCGCGGCGCCAGCGGCGATCCCGGCGCGGCCGCGGCGCGGCGCCTGCGCACGGCCTCGCCTACCCCGCCTCCTCCAGCCGGGCGGCGCGGACGCCGCCGAGCAGCGCGGTGAGCGCGTGCTGGGGGAAGTCGATGCGGACCTCGGGCTCGACGAGGGAACGCCGGATCGCGCCGTGAAAGCGGCTCGGGCGCGGCATCATCCAGTCGTTGCCGGGCCGTACCTGGTCGCGGGCGAGGGCGTCGAGGGCGAGGGCGGCCTGGGCGCGCAGGTCGGCGGCGGGACGGCCGTGGCGCAGGGCGAGCAGCCAGGCGGCGTCCACCGCCTCGGTGAAGCCGGCGGCGGCGGGGGCCTGGGGCACGAGCAGGCCGCTGAAGCCGTAGTGGCCGATGAAGTCGCGGCTGTCCCAGCCGCGCGGGCCGTACTGGAGGCGGCGGAGGAACCGGGCGTAGCCGGCGCAGAAGTCGGCGTAGCGAGGCGCGTCGAGGCGCGGCCAGGCCCGGGCGGCGGCCACGCAGGTCCACACGTCGGCCCCGTAGATGAAGCGGCCGAGGAAGAAGCGGGCGTACTTGGGACCGGTCAGGTAGTCGAGGGCGCGCCGGGCGGCGTCGAGGGCGTCGGCATCCCCGAAGGCCTCGTGCGCCAGGACCAGGGCGAGGGCGGCCTCCTCGGAGACGAACATCTCGCGCGCCTCGGCGACGGGCCGGCCCGTCCCGGTGTCGAGTCGGTGGTGGAACTCGCCGTCGGGGCGCTGCATCGCCTCGATGAAGCGCACGAGGCCGCGCGTCGTCTCGGCGTGGCGCGTCTCGCCGGTGGCGATCTGCCAGCTCAGCAGGCCGACGGCCCCGAGCGCCGCGCTGCCGAGGCCCACGCGCCGCCTGCCGCCGATGCAGCGCCCGGGCAGGCCGCAGTCGTCGCGGGTGGCCCCCGCCAGCCAGTCGGCGGCGGCGCCGGCGGCCCGGGCGAGGCGCGGGTCGCCCGTCTCGGCGTACAGCTCGCTCAGGGCGTAGAGGGTGCCGGCGTGGCGGGGCACGTTGGTGCGCCGGGGCATCGGGAGGGCGCGGCCCTTCAGCGGGTCGGCCCGGTAGGTGAAGCGCCCGTCGGGCCGGAGCTGGCCGACGATGTAGCGCCCGGCGAGGCGGGCGGCCTCGGCCCAGGCCGCGGGCCCCGTCTCGCCGGGGGTGTTCAGGCGCTCGGCCACCGCGAGGCCCTCGGCGGTGGCGACCCAGGTCTCGGTGCGAAAGCGTCGAATCGATCGCGCGCCCCCGAGGGCGGCCCGGGCGGCCCGGGCGTCGAGGCCGAGGCGGATCTCGCGAATGGAGGGGATGATCGCGGTGGCGCCGAACCACTCGCGTTTCACCAGCTCCGCGGGCGCCAGGCGGCGGTCGCCGGCCGCCAACCCCTCGCGGCCCGGGTTGACCGACAGGGCGAGCACCGGGTCGGCCAGCGCCGGGACGCCCTGGAAGGGCACGTCGGCCACGCCCACGGTGCGGTCGAAGACCAGGCGGCCGGCGAGGCGGGCGCGGCCGGCCGAGGCCCGCAGCGCCCGCGCCGCCGCCACCACCGCCTCGGCGAGGTCGGCGCCGTCGCCCTCGCCGTGAAAGCGCTCCTCGCCCCGTGCCCAGAGGCCGAGGCGAAGGGGCAGGGGGCCCACGGGAACACCGGCGAGGTGCGGCATCTCGGGGGGCGCCTCCCCCGCGAGCACGGCGCGGGCGGCGGCGAGGGCCTCGGCCCGCCCTTCCGCCGGGACGGGGGGCAGGGCGTCGAGGTCGGCGGCCCGGTGGCCCGCCAGCCCCCCGAGCACGGGCAGGAGCAGCAGCCCGGCCGAGGCCCGCCGCGCCAGCCCGCCGCCGCGCAGGTCGGCCCGGACCTCCCGCCGCAGCAGCGCCACGAGCTTGAGGGCGGGCACGAGGCCGAGCACCTGCAGCACCCCGCTCGCCGCGAGCAGGGCGCCCAGCGCCGCCCCCTCGCCGAAGTCGTCGTAGACGCCGCGCAGGTAGGCCCACGAGGCGACGAGCCCCGCCGTGAGCAGCGCCGCCGCCGCCAGCCCGAGCCAGCCGCCGAGGAGGGCCAGGCGCCACCCCCACCGCCGGCGCAGCCCGAGCCCGATCCCCGCCGCCACCGACAGGGCCCCGTAGGCGAGGAGCGCCGCGTTGGCCGCCGGGGTCTTCCAGGGGATCGCCCAGGCGGCCACCGCCGCCACGCCGAGCCCGTACAGCGGCTCGACGACGGCCCAGGTTCGCAGGGTGCGGCGGGTGAGGTCCTGCATGGGGGCTCCCGGCGGGCGCGTGCCGCCCCAGCCTACCCCGCCGGCGCGACTGGTTATGCTGCGGTCGCCCCTGGTGAGGAGGTCCCGTGCGTCGCTTCTCCTGGTTTCTCGTCGCTCTCCTGCTCCCCGCCCTCGCCCTCGCCGGCCGCGGCCTCCGCTCGGTCGACCGCCTCGTGTGGCTCGGCCTGGACTACACGCAGGCGCGGTTCATCTCGACGGTGGACTTCCAGGACGAGGAGCAGGTCGTCCACTACTACCCCCAGGAGTGGAACAGGCTGGTGGTCAAGGAGCTGCTGCCGGACCTCGGCAAGCGCCTGGGGGTGAGCGTCGTCGCCGACGTGGGCTTCATGAACGAGCGCAACCAGGCGTGCTCCACCGAGCAGATCGTCCGCAAGGACGGCGGGGCCGACCGCACCCACCTCGACCGCGACGCCGTCGCCCGCGTCGTGGCGTCGTGGACCCCCGACGAGCGGGAGGGCTACGGCGTGGGCATCGTGGTGGATCGCCTCGTGAAGCTCGACGAGAAGGGCTGCGGCTGGATCGCCCTCGTCGACCTGTCCGACATGAGCCTCGTCGACACGCGGCGCTACTGCGAGGACGTGGGCGGCTTCGGGTTCCGCAACTACTACTTCAACCCGTTCAAGGTGATGGTGCTCAAGGACCTCAAGAAGTGGTGGCGCTCGATGTAGCACCCGGCCAGCCGCCGGCGACGCGGGGCCACCCGCCGGCGTCGAGGGCGGCTTCCACCGAGGCGAGGGTGGCGGGCCAGTCGACGCCGAGGAAGAGCGGGCCGACCTCCGCCACCAGCGCCGCCCCGCGCGCCCGCACCTTCGCCCGCAGGGTGGCCGCCGCGCGCGCGTGGCCGAGGCGCGCCTTCACGAGCAGCGCCGCCACCAGGATGAGGAGCTGCGCCGCCCGGGCCTCCGGGCGCGCGCGGGGCAGCGAGCGCCACCAGCCCTCCAGCACCTCGTGGGCCTCCCAGGGAAAGCCGGCGTCGAGGAGGTCGAGGCCGACGAGCCAGGCCGGCTGCGCCCACCAGGGGCGCGCCGGGTCCCACGGCGGAAGGCTCGGCGGCAGCGCGCTCTCGGCGGAGGCCTCGCCGGAAGGGCCGGCGCGCTCGAAGCGCGGGTGGACCCCCTCCCCCGGGAGGTAGCGC
>WGAH01000396.1 GCA_015489145.1 Deltaproteobacteria bacterium | reverse complement strand
GCCTGGACCCGCCCTGGCTCGTCGTCGACCTCGGCCGGCCGCACCGGGTGGCGAGCTGGGCGGTGGTCGGCGGCGGCCTCGTCGTCGCGCGGCGGGTCGCCTGGCGGCAGGTGCGGCACGCCGACCTGCCGCCAGGCGACCCGCCGCGCGACGACGAGGCCGCCGCCGACCACCGCCCAGCTCGCCACCCGGTGCGGCCGGCCGAGGTCGACGACGAGCCAGGGCGGGTCCAGGCGGATCACGGGGCACCTCCGGCCGCCGTCCCTATCCGGGCGGGGGCTGTCCCTCGCGGGAGGGCCGCGCCGAGGAGCGCCGCGAGCAGCAGCCCCGCCGCCAGCAGCATCGTCCCGCGGGCCAGGAGCACCGCCCGTTGGAGGTCGGCGGCCCCGCAGGGCCGGCCCTCGCCGCCGAGCACGTAGTGGCCGGGCTTTTCCAGGCGCACCCCGAGCAGCCCCGCCAGGGCCGCCATCGGCCAGCCGGCGTTGGGACTGGCGGTGCGCCGGCGGTCGCGGGCGAGGACGCGCAGCCCCCGCGCCGCCGAGGCCCCCCGGGCGGCGGCCCCCACCGCCAGCAGCAGCAGGGCGGCGAGCCGCGCCGGCAGCAGGTTGAGGAGGTCGTCGAGGCGGGCGGCGGCCTTGCCCGTCCACTCGGTCGGGCCCCGGTAGCCCACCATCGCGTCCAGGGTGTTGGCCGCCCGGTAGGCCAGCGCGCCGGGCAGGCCGGCCACGGCGTACCAGAACAGCGGGGCCACCAGGCTGTCGGAGCTGTTCTCCGCCAGGGACTCGGCGGCGGCGGCGGCCACCTCGGAGGCGTCGAGGGCGCCGGCCTCGCGGCTGCACAGCCAGCCGAGGCCCGCGCGCGCGCCGGCCAGGTCGCCGGCCTCCAGCGCCGAGGCGACGCGCCCGCCCGCTTCCTCGAGGCCCCGGGTCGCGAAGCTCGCCGTGAGCAGCCAGGTCGCCAGGGGAAGCGCCAGCCAGGCGGGCAGGCCGGGAAGCGAGGGCACGAGGCCGGCGGCGGCGGACAGGCCCACCACCGCCGCGACCATCGCTCCCCCGAAGGCGAGCTGCGCCGCCGGCCGCCGGGGTTCCCACCGCCGCAGGCGCCGGACCAGGGCGCCCATGCCCACCACCGGGTGCAGGCGGGCTGGCGGCTCGCCGAGGAGGCGGTCCCAGGCCAGGGCGGCGGCGAGCACCCCGGCGTGCAGGGCCGGGGCCTCCCAGGGCAGCCAGGGCAGGGCCGGGGCGCTCATCGCCCCAGCTCCGGCCGGCCGACGAGCCCCCACAGGGCCTCGAGGTCGAGGCAGCCGGCCAGGTGGTCGGCGAGGCGGTCGTACTGGGCGTCGCGCCAGGCCCGGGGGCTCGGGGTGTCCTCGGGCCAGGGCAGTTCCGGGCGCAGGGGGCCGAGGAGCGCCCGGGCCGCGCCGGGCTCGTCGAAGATGCCGTGCAGGTAGGTGCCCCGGACGCGCCCGTCGGCGGAGATCGCGCCGTCGAGGGCGTCTTCCGCCTCCGCCTCCCCCGAGGGGTCGGCGGTGCCCTGCCCCGCGCGGGCCTCGATCGCCGCCAGGGCGCGGGCGCCCGGGTCCCGGCGGGTGCGGCCGGCGTGGATCTCGTAGCCGGCGACGGCCACCTCCGGCGCGTCGAGGAGCCGCCCGCGGGTGCGGGTCACGGTCTTGGCGCGTGCCAGGGTCGTCTCCACCGGCAGCAGGCCCAGGCCCGGCGTCTCGCCCGGCGGGCCCTCGACGCCGTGGGGGTCGGCCACGCTCCGCCCGAGCATCTGGTAGCCGCCGCAAATCCCCAGGACGTGCCCGCCGGCGGCGTGGAAGGCGCGAATGCGCGCCGCGTGGCCCGACCGCTCCAGCCAGGCCAGGTCGCCCCGGGTGTTCTTGCTGCCGGGCAGGATCACCGCGTCGTAGGGGGCGAGGTCCCGGGGGCGCGCGAGGTAGTGGACCGCCACCCCCCGCGCCTCCAGGGCGTCGAAGTCGGTGAAGTTGGCGATGTGCGGCAGGCGGATCACCGCGACGTGCAGCCGGTCGGGCTCGGCCGGCGGCGGCGGGTCGACGCGGGCGTCCACCGGCAGGCCGTCCTCGCTCTCGATGCGGGCGGCGCGGGTCCACGGCACCACCCCGAGCACCGGCAGGCCCGTGCGCCGCTCCAGCCAGCGGCGGCCGTCCTCGAACAGGCTCACGTCGCCCCGGAAGCGGTTGACGATCACCCCGGCCACCCGGGCGCGGTCGCGGGCGTCCATCACCTCGAGGGTGCCGACCACCTGCGCGAAGACCCCGCCCCGGTGGATGTCGGCCACCAGCACCACCGGCGCCTCGGCGTGGTGGGCGACGGGCATGTTCACCACGTCCCGCCCCCGCAGGTTGACCTCGGCGCAGGAGCCGGCCCCCTCGGCGATCACGAGGTCGGCGCGGGCCCGCAGGCGGTCGAGGGCGGCGAGGACCAGGCGGCGGCGGGCGGCGATGTCGTCGGCGAACCACGCCCGGGCCGACTGGTTGCCCCGGGCGCGGCCGAGCACGATCACCTGCGAGCCGGTGTCGGTGTTGGGCTTGAGCAGGATCGGGTTCATGTCGACGTGGGGCACGACGCCGGCGGCCTCGGCCTGGACGTGCTGCGCCCGCCCGATCTCGCCGCCCAGCGGGGTGACCGCCGCGTTGTTCGACATGTTCTGCGCCTTGTAGGGCACCACCGCCAGGCCCGCCCGTCGCGCCAGGCGGCACAGCCCGGTGACGATCCAGCTCTTGCCGACGTCGCTGCCGGTGCCGAACACGCAGAGCACGGGCGCGAGCCCGCTCCCGCGGGGGGAGCGGGCCGGGACGCCGGCGCCCTGCGCGTCGGCGCGGGCCATCAGTAGAAGGCCACCGACATCGGGTAGAGGCTCAGGCCGATGGGCGAGCCGTCCATTTCGGTGCAGGTGGCGATGTCGTAGACGAACAGGCCGGCGTCGGCGTCCGGGTCGAGCCAGCTCGGGCCGGCGGCCAGCCAGGCCTCGCCGCGGTCGTTCACCGCCACGTCGGTGATGTAGCTGTTCGTCGTGTCCAGCGACAGCGTCTCGCCGGTGCCCAGGTCGACGCAGGCGATGGCGTAGCTCGACCAGTCGCTCGCCAGGCCGGCGACGATGGCGCGGTCGCCCCAGGCGGCGATGCCGATGGGGTCGTAGCCGTCGAGGCCGCCGATGTAGCTCACGGTGTCGGCCGCGGGGTCGAGGGCGTAGATGCCCGAGGCGTCGTCGCCGTAGGCCCGCGCCAGCACGAGCAGCTCGCCGTCCTGCCCCGGCCAGGGGTGGACGGTGGTGTTGCCGCCGACGGACCAGGAGGCGCTCACGGTCTCGCCCGAGCAGTCCACCTCGGCCACCACGCCGCCCTCGTCGGCCCAGTAGGCGTCCCGGTTCAGGCGGTTCATCGCGACGTAGAGCTTGCCGTCCAGCTCGACCAGGGTGTCGGCCTCCGGGCCGGTGGCGTCGCTGTCGGCGAAGCCGGAAAGGTCGACGGCGCCGGCCAGGTTGCCGGTGGAGGGGTCGTAGACGCCGATGCTGTCGGCGCCGTAGAGGGTGGTGAACACCTTTCCGTCGCAGACCCGCGCTTCGTGGGGGTTGCTGCCGTCTTCGAGGGCCGTCTCCCACACCGGCGCGTCCCAGGTGCCCGGCTCGTACATGCGCATGGTGTCGCTGCCGTAGCGGTTGATCTGGAAGACCATGCCCTCGTCGGCGCTCACCGCCGGGTCGCCGCTGGTCACGAACAGCTCGTCGTTCACGGTCCAGTCGTCGAGGCTGACGGTGGCGAAGGAGCCGGTGGAGTAGTCCGAGGCGACGGTGGCGACGACGGCGGTGGTCTGGGCGTCGGTGTCGGTGTCGGTGTCGGTGTCGGTGTCGGCGTCGGCGTCGGTGTCGGTGTCGGTGTCGGTGTCGGTGTCGGCGTCGGCCTCGGGGCCGGCGCCGGTGTCGTCGGTCTTCGCCTTGGGCGCGCAGGCGGCCAGGGCGAGGAGCAGGCTGGGGAGGAGCAGCTTGTGCATGGGATCTCCTGGGTTGGGAACGGGGGGCCGCCCCCCGCCGGCCTCAGCCCGTCCACGCGAGGGTGAACAGGAAGCTCCGGCCGGGCAGGGGGTAGCCGAAGAAGTCGTTGATCGGCTGGAGGATGGGCTCGTCGTCGGCGTCGCTCAGGGGGTTGCGGTCCATGACGGCGACGGTGCGGTCGAACAGGTTGAGCACGCTGGCCTCCGCCGAGAGGCGGTCGGTGCCGAGGCGCAGGAACAGGCCGTGAATCGAGCGGGGCGGGGCGCGGAAGAAGTTGGTCGCGTCCCAGGTGTTGCCGGCGATCCAGGTCCAGGTGTGGCCGAGGCGGAGGCGCTCGCCCCAGTGCAGGCCCACCGCCTCGTCGAACATCCACTCGGGCACGCGCGGGAGCTGCTTGTTCGCCACGTCGTCCCGGGGCGTGAGGTTGCGGGAGCGCGTCCAGGTGAGGCTCAGGCTGCCGTCGAGCCAGGCCAGCGGCGCGCCGGCGGCCGACAGCTCGAAGCCGTCGGTCCACGCCCTGGCGAAGTTGACGGGCACCGAGGTGGACTGCCCGTTCTGCACGTAGATGATCTGGTCGTCCACCAGGTTCCAGAACCACGCCCCCTCGACGGCGCCGCGGTTCGGGTCGGCCGGGAGCGCCCAGCGAAAGCCGGCGTCGGCCTTCCAGCCGCGCTCGGGCACGAGGTCGGTGTTGCCGATGACCCCGCCGCGGTCCCCGAACAGCTCGGTGAGGTCCGGCGGCCGGAAGAAGCGCCCGCCGTTGGCCTTGAGCGCCAGCCCCGGCACCGGCGGCCGCACGAGGAGGCCGAGGCGCGGCGTGGGGACCACCTCGGTGGCCTTCCCCTCGGGGGCGATGGGGGTGTCGCCGAAGGGCACCTCGCCGAGCGCCCGGTTGTCGAGCCAGGCGAGCTGCGCCACCGGAGAGAGGCGCACCGCCTCGTTCCAGGCCCAGAGCTCGGCGCTGAGCGCGGCGGTGCCGGCCACCCGGCGGCGCGGGTCCTCCGCGAGCCCGTTGAGCAGGTCCTCCTGGACGTAGGACTCGCGGCGGGCCGAGGCGGTCAGCGCCGGGACCAGCCACGGCGCGGCCCCCCAGGCGGCGTGGACGACGAGGCCGGTGGTGCCGCCCTGGTAGCGGTTCCACTGGCTGCCGGTGCCCACCTCCCCTTCGCGGTCGTCGTAGACCTCGTCCCGGTCGAGGCGCCAGCCGGTGAGCACCAGCTTCCAGGCGCGGCCCGGCGCCTGGACGTGCAGGCTCTCCAGTCCGCGGCGGGTGGCGAGGCGTGCGTGCTCCGCCGGGGTGTTGGCCGTGCCGGGCACCCCCTCGGCCCGCGACAGGAAGGAGCCGGTGAGCGACAGCTCGTCGAGGACGCCCCGGTCGCGCAGGCGCCAGCGGGCGTGGGCCGAGAGCTGCCGCTTGTCGTTGTTGACCCGCTCGCGCCGCCGGTCGTCGGTGCGGTCGTAGATCGTGCCGTTGTCGTCGAAGTAGACGAAGTTCCCGCGCGTGGCGAAGGCCTCGGCCAGCACGATCACCTCGTCCTCCGGCCCCCCGAGGGCCGCCAGCGGGCCCGGCGCCGAGGCGCTGCCGTCGAGGCGGCTGGTGTCGTAGCTGCCCAGCCCCAGCCGCAGGCGCTGGGGCAGCTCGCCGGTGACGAGGTTGACCACCCCGCCGATGGGGGCGGCGGCGAACTCCGGCGGCGCCCCGGAGCGGTAGACCTCCACCCGCTCGAAGCCGGACAGGGGCAGCTCGCTGAGGTTGACCGCCTCGCTGCCGTCGGGGTTGAGGGGTACCCCGTCGAGGTAGACCTGCACCTGCCGGAAGCTGGAGCCGCGAATGCTGACGGCGGCGAAGTCGCCGAGCCCGCCGAGGCGGCGCACCGTCGTGCCGGCGGCCTGCTCGACGACGCCGGCGACGTCCTCGCTGGCGGCCAGGCGGGCGTCCACGGCGACGACGGTGACGTTGGCGGAGGTCTCGGAGGGGTCGGCCCCGCGGGCGAGCTCGTCCTCGACGACCACGGTGCCGCCGGCGTCCTCGCCCTTCTTCCCCTCCGCGAGGGGGGCCGCCTCGGCGCCCTCCGCGTGCACCTCGGCCCGCGCGAGGTTCGCGAGGGTGGCGATCAGGACTGGTGCGGCCGGCAGCAGGGGGACCCTCCGCCGGGGAAAAGCGAGCGGTCCCCGGCGGGGGCCTGGCTCGTCCTTCCTCCCCGAAGAACGATTCGGCGGGCGCGTCGAGGCCGGTCTCCTGGCT
>WGAH01000395.1 GCA_015489145.1 Deltaproteobacteria bacterium | reverse complement strand
GTCCCTCGACCCCCACGACCCCGCCCCGCCGCGCCGGCGGTGGCCCCTGGCGCTCGGCCTGGTCGCGCTGCTCCTGCTGGGGGGAGTGGCCGGCGGGGCGTGGCTGCTCCTCGACCGCCTCGGCCTCGCCGGCTCCGAGCCCCTCGAGTTGACCGCCGACATGGCGAACCCGGCGGCCCGGCGCGACCACGAGGCGATTCGGCGCTCGCTGGACAACCTGCGCGACTGGCTGGCGAAGGGCTGCGCGATTCCGGCGGGCACCGCGCTCGAGCTGGAGCTGGTGGTGGACGGGGACGGCCGGGTGCGCCGGGCCGAGGCCTCCGGCGGCGGCGAGGTGGGCCGCTGCGTCGCCCGCCACGTCGAGCGCGCCACCTTCACCCGCACGGGCGACGCCACGGTTCGCGTGCGCCTGCCCGCGCGCTGGTAGGGGGCGGCGTGCGGCGGCTCGGGGGCTGAACCGTGTCGCCGGCGCACCTCGGCAGCCTCGTCGCCGCCCTCGGCCTGCTCGCCTGGACGGCGCTGGCCTGGCGCTTCGAGGGCGCGGGGCGGCGGCGCTGGCTCGACGGGCTGCTCGCGGCGGTGCTCGTGCTCGGCGTCGCCTCCTACCTCAACTTCGGGCGCTTCCACGGCCGGGGGCGCCTCGTCCACAGCCACGAGCAGTTCCACTTCTTCTTCGGCTCGAAGTACCTGGAGGAGCTGCGCTACGACGGCCTCTACGCCGGGGTGAGCCGGGCGGCCCGCGAGCGCGGGCTCATGCGGCGGCGGGTGCCGGTGCGCGACCTGCTCAGCTTCGAGATGGTGCCGCCCCGCGCGCAGGACACCCTCGAAAACGCCGTCCGGGCGCGGTTCTCGGACGAGCGCTGGCGCGCCTTCGGCGACGACCTCGTCGCGTTCTCCCGGGCGTGGGGCAACCGCTTCAAGCGGTGGCTGGCGGACCACGGCAACTCCGGCTCGCCGGCCTGGGGGGCCCTGGCCCTGCCCTTCACCGCCCGCCTCGGGCCGGGGCCGCCGGGGGCGACGCTGCTCGGCACCCTCGACTTCGCGCTGCTGGCGCTGTTCTTCGGGCTGGCCTGGCGGTGGGTGGGCTTTCGGCCGGCGGCGGTGGGGCTGCTCGGCATGGCGCTGCAGGTCCACGCCTGGTCCTACCTCGGGGGCAGCATCCTGCGCCTCGACTGGCTGGCGGCCCTCGGCATCGCCCTGGCCGCCCTCGCCTCGGGGCGGCGGCGCACCGCCGGGCTGCTGCTGGGCTACGCCATCGCCAGCAAGCCGTTCACCGCCGCCTTCGCCATCGCCCTGGGGGTTCACTGGGTGCTGCGGGCCGCCGCCGAGCGCCGGCTTCCCCGCGAGGGCGTGGCGGTGACCCTGGCGGCGGTGGTCGGGCTGGGGCTGGCGGTGGCGGCCGGCGCGGCGAGCTTCGGCGGCCTCGACATCTGGGTGGACTACGCCGAGCGCATCGCCGCCAACCTCCACGAGAAGTACTACAGCACGCAGTATTCCCTGCGCGACGTCTACCTCCAGGCGGCGGTGCGCGGCTGGCGCGTCCTCGACCCGGTTCCCGGGGGCATCGCGGCGGCCAACCCCCGCGTCTTCATCGAGGATCACGCGCTGGGCTTCGGCCTGCTCCGCCTGGGCGCCGTCGGCGCCGTCGCCTGGCTGTCCCGGCGGCGCTCGGCGGCCTTCGCGATGGGGCTCGGCGGGCTGCTGGTGTTCAGCCTCGTCGTCGTCAACATGTACTACTGGGGGATGCTCGGGCTGCTGGGGCTGGCGGCGGTGGCCCGCATGGAGCCCGGCGGGCGGCGCGACCCCCTGGCGCCGGTGATCGTCGGCTTCCTCGCGGTGTTCTGGGCGGCCACCCACGCCGTCGGCGCCCAGGACTGGATCGGCCGCCGCGAGGGCTGGTTCGGGAGCTGGCTGCTCGCCGGCGGGATGCTGCTCGTGCTGGCGGCGGAGGCCGGGCTGCGGCTCAGGGCGCGTCGGCGCTCAGGGCCACGGTGAAGCTCAGGCCGCAGGGAAAGGCGATGCCCTGCCGCTCGGCGATGTCGGCGCAGAAGGCGTCGTCGCTGTCGTCGCAGGCGAGGGTGAGGGCGTGGGTGCCGGCGGCCTCGGTGTCGCTGGAGAAGCTGCCCTCCATCGCCCAGGCGTAGGTGAGGGTGTAGCTGGCCCCGCCGGCGCTGCCGCCCTCGGTGCGGGTCAGCGCGCAGGAAAACCCCGGGTCCTGGAAGGCGCAGGTCCAGGTGGCGTCGGTGTCGTCGGGGTCGAGGGTGAAGGGCTGCCCCGCCTCGCCGGTGTCAGCGGTGTCCGCGGCGGCCCAGGCCAGGGTGTAGCCGGCGGACGGCGGCAGGCTGTCGGCGATGCCGCAGGTGTCCTCGGTGGTTTCGATCACCGACAGCGACCAGTGGCCCTCGGCGGGCTCGATGGCGGGGGCGGCTTCGGGCTCGCGCTGGCAGGCGGCGAGGAGGGCGAGGAAGGGCAGGGCGGCGCGCGGCATCGGGGGCCTCCGGGCCTCGCCTATTGGCCGGGCCTCGCGGGGGCCAGGAAGCCGGGCGGCGGCCCGTCGGCCTCCCAGGTCGCCTCCATCACCGCGTCGCGGTCGACGAGCCACTGCTCGAGGTAGGCGCGCTCGCCGTCGAAGTCCGTCCAGTCCCCGGTGCTGTTCCGGGCGTCCGCCCAGCCGTAGTAGGTCTGGTAGTCGGGGCCCCACACCGACCAGTCGCGCTCGGCGGAGGGCTCGATGAGGTCGTAGTAGCCCTCCACCGTGTCGAGGAGCCAGCTCAGCTCCAGGGGGCCGCCGTGGCGCAGGGCGACGAGGCGGTCGCGCAGGGCGGCGGCGGTGTCGGGGTCGGAGAGGAAGTGGGCGAAGACCGCGTTCGTCCAGGTGAAGTCGTTGAGGGTGTCGGCGCTCTCCCGGTAGGTGCGCCAGTTCTGGCCCCAGGAGTGGTTGAAGTCCCAGGGCGCGTAGCGGAAGGGCTCGCCCTCCCTGGAGGGGTCGTGGGCCAGGTAGCTGTTCTTGCCCCCGGAGTCGTCGGCGGCGGCGTAGTGGACGAGGATGAACCAGTCCATGAACTCGTCGGGGACGATCCAGTCGTCCATGCCCGCGAGGAAGTCCCCGGTGGAGGAGCCCCCGGTGAAGCTGACCAGCGCGTCGAGGTCGTCGAAGGCCCCCTCGCCGGACTCCGGCTCGCCCTCCTTCTTCTCGTAGCCGTCGTGGAGGGTGTCCTTGGGGTTGCCGCCGCTGTCGGTGAGGTAGAAGTTCGCGTCGTGGTCGATGGCCTTGTAGAGGTTGGCGTCGCGGTCGAGGCCCATCTGGTCGAGGAACTCGTCGTCGATGCGGTCGCAGGCGACGAACAGGCCGTAGTAGACCGTGTCGAAGTAGACGACCGCGAAGAAGGTGCGCGGGGTGAGGCGCTCGACCCCCTGGTGCTCGGCCATCGCCGCCCACAGGTCGTAGGTGAGCTTCTGGCGGACGTAGCTGTTGTCGTCGAAGGTCGTGATGAGGACGAGGTGGTCGCGGCGGTCGAGGCCCTGGTCGGAGAAGTCGGGCTCGTCGCCGGGGAAGCGCAGGGTGAAGCCGTGCTTGGGGTAGTCGTAGCTGGCGGCCCCGCGAATCTTGATCTCGGCCTCGTAGGCCCGGCCCTCGAAGGTGACCGTGGCGGGGACGTACTCGCCGCCGAGGGCGGCCTGGGGCGCGACGTGGAGGACCGGCAGGCCCCACTCCTCGGTGTAGGCGGCGGGATCGACGGGCACGTTGTCCGGGGCGTCGCGGTCGTCGGCCACCCAGAGGGTGAGGGTGGCGCTGGCCGGCAGGGTGTCGGAACCCCGGCGCCTGGCGCTGAACAGCAGGTCCCAGCGCCCGCCGTCGGCGAGGTCGGTGGGCCAGGTGAGGGTCCAGCCGGCCAGCGCGGCGCCGTCGGGGCCCTCGACGAGCTGGAGGTCCCAACCCTGGCGCTCGCCGCCGCAGGACAGCTCGGCGGTCACGGTGTCGCCCTCGAGGAAGTACGGGCGGCTCTCGGGCCAGTCGGCCTGGAGGTCGCAGTCGGCGGGGGCCGGGG
>WGAH01000394.1 GCA_015489145.1 Deltaproteobacteria bacterium | reverse complement strand
TCGCCGTCGCAGTCGTCGTCCACCTCGTTGCAGACCTCGGTGGCCCCGGGGTTCACGCTGGCGTCGGCGTCGTCGCAGTCGGTGTCGTCGGCGACGGTGCCGGTGGGCTGCTCGCAGGCCGCCGTCGAGATCGCCGGGTTGCCGTAGCCGTCGCCGTCGGCGTCCTCGTACCAGGTGGTCGCGTCGGTGGCCTCCTCGTCGACGCTGCCGTCACAGTCGTTGTCGACCTCGTCGCAGACCTCGGTGCCGCCGGGGAAGGCCGTCGGGTCGGCGTCGTCGCAGTCCTCGCAGGCCGCGACGCCGACGGCGACGGCGTAGCCGGTGGAGCCGTCGCAGTTGTAGTCGTTGGGATCGGTGCAGTCGTCCTCGGTGGCCCCGGGGTGGTAGGCGGGATCGGTGTCGTCGCAGTCACCCCCTTCCGAGACGGCGTGTTCCGAGGGCGGATCGCAGGCCGTCACCGCGGTGGCGTCGTCGCCGTAGCCGTCGTTGTCGTTGTCGGTGTACCAGGTCGTCGCGTCGGTGGCGTCCTCGTCCACCTCGCCGTCGCAGTCGTCGTCGACGCCGTTGCAGAGCTCGTCGGCCTCGGGGTGGACGCTCGGGTCGGTGTCGTCGCAGTCCACGTCGGTGGTCCAGCCGTCGCCGTCGCCGTCCATGTTGCCCGTGTCGTCGGTGGCCCCGCCGTCGGAGGCCCCGCCGTCGGAGGCCCCGCCGTCGCTGGCCCCGCCGTCCGAGCTGCCGCCGTCCGAGACGGAGCCGCCGTCCCCGGAGACGCTCGAGGTGTCCGTGCCGTCCGACTTGCCCTGGCAGGCGACCGCGAGGCTCATGATGAGGATGGTTCGCAGCATGGTTCCTCCCGCATCCCAGCGCCGCACCCGCGCCGATGGGGTCAGGGTAGCGCCGGAGGCGGCCACCCGCGAGGGCCGCGGCGGCCGGCTTGCGCGCGAATCCTGATCGGGCCCCCGGGCTCGGGAAGTCCCGCTCGGGATCGTCTCGGGGTGCCTTTTGATTTTATTCCCGTTCTGAAATACGGTTTCGCCGACCTTGGAGGCATCGTGTTCGCCCTGTTCCTCGCCCTGGCCTGCGCCGCCCACAGCCCGACCACCAGCGAGGTGGCCGGGGCGGCCTCCACCTCCCCAGCCGCCTCGTCACGCCCGAGCACCGCGGAGTACCCGGGGGTCATCGTCCTCGGCGGGCTGGACAAAGCCGACGTGGTGCGGGTCGTCGAAGCGGCCGACTTCAGCGCCTGTGGAGTGGGCGGGGACGGGGCGCCCGGCGCGCTGGTCGCCAGGTTCACCGTCGACCGCCTGGGGCGGGTCGGCGCCGCCGAGGTGCTGGCGGTCGATGGCTCCCTCGCATCGGCGGGGCCCTGCGTGGTGGACCGCCTGCGCGGGCTCCGCTTTCCCGCGCCGAGCAGCCAGCAGGCCATCGTGAGCTGGAAGTTCCGGGCGGGCGGCTGATCCTCACCAGCTCCCGCCGGGCCCGCCGTAGGCGCCGATGTCGGAGGTGCTGCCGTCGGGGTCGGTGATGCTCGGGTCGCCGGCATCCACGCAGGGGCTCGCGGCGTCGAGGGTGAGGTCCCAGTTCACGGCGTCGGCGGCCGAGGTGTCGGCGTAGAGCGGGTCGTCGGCGATGTTGCCGTCGGAGCCCACCGGGCTCGACACGCCCTTGAAGGGGTCGGAGCCGTTGTCGTAGAAGTCCGAGTAGCTCGCGTCCAGCGAGCCGCCCCAACCCATGTGGGAGCCGATGGCGATGGCCCCGCCGTCGTCGGCCTCGTTGCCGACGACGTTGGTGTTGACGAGGGTGAGGTCGCCGCTGCTCGAGACGTAGGCCCCGCCCCCCTGCCCGTCGCTGGAGGGGGCGGCCGTGTTGTCGACGATGTCGCAGTTCTCGAGGGCCGCGGAGGAGCTGAAGAAGACGAGGAGGCCGCCGCCGGCGTTGCTCGGGATGCCGGAAGTGGTGCCGCCGGGGCCACCCCGCACGGTGTTTCCGGCGATGATGGCGTTGCTCAGCTCGAGGTCGGCGTAGCTCAGGGCGATGCCGGCGCCGCCGCCGTAGTAGTTCAGGTCGGCCTCGTGGTCGGCGACGACGAGGTGTTCCCCTTCCAGGCTCGACTGGTAGAGGTACATGCCGCCGCCGTACCCGGACGTCGTCGCGCCGCCCCCGTCGTTCATGAGGTTGCCCGCCACGGTGCCGCCGCGCCACTCCGCGTCCGAGTACAACAGCGCGACGCCGGCGCCCACCGTGAAGACGTAGGACGCGGAGGCCGGGGCGTGGGCGTTGTCGAGCACGTCCACGTCCTCGAGCGTGGCGTAGCTGCTCGACAGGCAGATGCCGACGCCGTAGGTGCTCGCGGTGCTCGAGCTGCCCGTGGGGGCGGCCTCGTTGGACTGCACGACCACGTCGGCGAGCGCGAGGTTGGCGTTCTCGGCGTAGATGCCCGCGCCCATGCACTGACCGGAGGAGGTCGTGCAGGTGTTGCCCTCGACGACGAGGTCCTCGAGGGACGGGTCGGAGGCGTAGACGTAGATGCCGGCGCCGTGTGCCGCGTCGCCGCCGGTGATCGTGAAGCCGCGCAGGACGGCGGAGGGCGACTCGCCGCCGGCGAAGGTGACCACCGGCCCGCTGCCCGCGCCGTCGATCGTGGTGGAGGCGGCGCCGTCGTAGCCCTCGACCACCACGTCCTTGCCCGAGAAGTCGATGTTCTCGGCGTAGGTCCCCGCCGCGACGCAGATCGTGTCGCCGTCGGCGGCGGCGTCGATCGCGTCCTGGATCGCCGCGTAGCTGCCGGGCACGCCCAGCCCCCAGTCCGCCTCGCCGTCGCAGTCGTCGTCGATGCCGTTGCAGGCCTCGTCGGCGCCGGGGTGGACGGAGGCGTCGGCGTCGTCGCAATCCTGGGCGTTGTCGACGAAGCCGGAGGGCTGGTCGCAGGCGTCGGCGGTGGATGCGGGGTCGCCGTAGCCGTCGCCGTCGTCGTCGGCGTACCAGGTGGCGGCGTCGGCGGCGTTGTCGTCGATGGTCCCGTCGCAGTCGTCGTCGATGCCGTTGCAGCTCTCGGTGGCGCTGGGGTGCACGTTCGCGTTGGTGTCGTCGCAGTCGCGGAAGTTGTCCACCCGGCCGCTCGGCGCGTCGCAGGCGTAGACGAAGTCGTAGCCATCGCCGTAGCCGTCGCCGTCGTCGTCGGCGTACCAGGGGGTCGCGTCGGTGGCGTCCTCGTCGATGGAGCCGTCGCAGTCGTCGTCGGTCTCGTTGCAGGTCTCGGCGGCGCCGGGGTGGACGGAGGCGTTTCCGTCGTCGCACTCCTCGCAGGCGGCGTAGCCGTCGCCGTCGGCGTCGGCGTAGCCGGTCGACCCGGCGGACTACAACTGCGACGGGTCGGCGCAGCTCTCCTCGGCCCCGGGGTGGTAGGCGGGATCGGCGTCGTCGCAGTCGCCGCCCTCCGCGACGTAGCCGGAACCGGGGGCTTCGCAGGCGGTGGTCGCGGTGGCGTCGCCGCCGTAGCCGTCGCCGTCGGCGTCCACGGGCCCGGTGTCGGCGCCGCCGTCCCCGGCGCCGCCGTCGGAGGCGGACCCGCCGTCCCCGGCGCCGCCGTCCCCGTCGGGGTTGGCGGTGTCGAAGCCGCCGGTGCGGCCGGCCTTGTCGGTGGAGAGGCGGGGAAAGCAGCCGGACGCGGCCACGGAGGCGGCGAACAGCATCGGCAGGTACAGGCGCATGGAAGTCTCCCGGCTCCGAAACGCCTTCCAGGATAGCCGCGGCTTCGGCCGGTCGCGCCCCCCCCGGGGGCGGGTGC
>WGAH01000393.1 GCA_015489145.1 Deltaproteobacteria bacterium | reverse complement strand
CCGCTTCCTCCACTGGGCGCTCCGGCGCGTCGAGGGGCTGGTGGAGGGTTGAGGCCCTACCTACCGCGAAGAGAAGCCCATCCCGACGACCTTGCGCGAAACACCCGTCGGAGTCCCGGTGGATGTGCGCCCGGACCCTACCTCTCTTCCCGCGACGCTCGCCGGGATGACCGACGACGCGGGTATGATGAAGCCGAACCCGGAGCCAACGATGAAGGCCGACATCTACGGTGGGCTCGATCCGCGCGACATCGCCGCCTATTCGCTTGTGGATGCCGCATGGATCCTCGGCCTCCCCAGAACCACCCTGCGCGACTGGGTGATGGGGCGCCACTACCCCGCCGTCGACGGCAGGCGCCTTGCTCGGCCGCTCGTGTCACCACGCGAACGCGACCCGCTGGCGCTCAGCTTCAACAACATCATCGAGCTACACGTGTTGTCCGCCATCCGTCGCGTCCACGGCGTTCGCATGGGCCAGGTGAGGGTCGCCCTCGACCACCTCGAGCAGCGGTTGGGCGTGCAGCATCCCCTGCTGACGGAGCGCTTCCTGACGGACGGGATCGACCTGTTCGTCGAAAGAGCCGGCGAGTACATGAATGTCTCGAAGCCCGGGCAACTCGCCTTCCGCTCCTTCCTCGAGCTGTACTTGGAGCGCGTCGAGCGCGACGAAGATGGGCTAGCCAGCCGGCTCTATCCGTTCACGCGCCCCCGTCCGTCCACCGATCGGCCCGCGCCCAAGCTCGTGGTGGTGGATCCCACCCTGGCCTTCGGGCGCCCCGCGGTCGCCGGCACGGGCGTGCGCGTCGACGTGATCCTCGATCGTTTCGGCGCGGGGGACACGATTCGCGACCTCGCTGACGACTACGGCATCTCACCGGATCTCATCGAGGAGATCACCCGGATGGGCTACACGCGGGCCGCCTGATGGCGCTTGCGGACACCGTGTTCTTCCTCGACCGGCAAATCGGTCGCCACCGGGTCGCCGTGGCTCTGCGGCGGGCCGGGGCATTCGTGGTGACCCACGACGAGGAGTTCAGCCAGGACACACCGGACGCCGTTTGGATCACGGCGATCACGGAACGAGGATGGGTCGCGCTGACCCGAGACAAGCGCATCGCGCGCAACCCGATGGAGCGCCTCGCCGTTTTCCGGGCCGGAGCCAGGATCTTTTGCTTCGTTTCACCTCGAACCGATGGGGCGACCATGGCCGAAGCCTTCGTGGCGGCGCTTCCCGCGATGATCCGCTTCCTCGGGAGGCATCAGGGGCCTTTCATCGCCAAGGTGTACCGAGATGGCCGCGTCGCCCGGTGGCAGGACGCCGACACCTTGGGTGGCTGACCCGGCTTTGGAAATCCCCCCGATCGAGAGCCTGTGAACCATCACGGGGCGCCGCCCGCGGAGCGGGCCCGCTTTCGGCGCGGACCCGCCGCGTTTCCGGCTATGGTGGGGCCTCGAGAGGTGCTCATGCGCGCGTGGTTCGCCCTGTTCCTTCCCGGATGGCTCGCCGGTTGCGGCAACGACAAGGGCGTCGGCGTCTACAACACGGCGCCGGGGGTGTCGCTGGTGCAGCCCGTCGACGGCGCCACCTTCGACGAGGGCGAGGCGATCACCTTCCAGGCGCGGGTCGACGACGACCAGACCGCCCCCGAGGACCTGCTCGTCACCTGGTCGAGCGACGTGGACGGCGTGCTCGACGAGGGCCACGCCGACGCCAGCGGGCTGGCGGTCTTCGTGACCGGCGCGCTCAGCCCGGCCACCCACACGGTGCAGGTCGACGTGGTGGACGACGGCGCGCTCAGCGCCACCGACTGGGTGACCGTCACCGTCATCGACCTCGAGGACGACCCGACGATCACCGTCCGCAAGCCCGCGGAGGGCGACAGCGGCGTCGAGGAGGAGCCGGTGGACTTCGAGGTGGTCGTCGCCGACGAGCAGGACGACCCCGAGGACCTCGGCGTGTGGATCGAGAGCGACCTCGACGGCACGGTCTGCGAGCCCGAACCCGACGCCAGCGGCCTGGCCACCTGCTCGGCGGTGCTGTCGGTGGGCGTCCACGCGCTCACCTTCGGCGTCACCGACACCACCGGCAACAGCGCCACCGAGGAGCGGAGCTTCGAGGTGCTGGCCTGGACCGCCATCGACGACGACGGCGACGGCTACACCGAGGACGAGGGCGACTGCGACGACACCGACTCGTCGGTGTACCCCGGGGCCGAGGAGCACTACGACGGCGTGGACGAGGACTGCGACGGCGTGGTCGACGAGGGCACGGTGGACTTCGACGACGACGGCGACGGCTACACCGAGCTCGACGGCGACTGCGACGACGACGACGCCGCGAGCTACCCGGACGCCGAGGAGCTCTGCGACGGCGCCGACAACGACTGCGACGGCGAGGTGGACGAGGGCACCGACTGCTTCGACGACGACGGCGACGGCTTCACCGAGGGCGACGGCGACTGCGACGACGCCGACCCGGATTCCTACCCGGGCGGCGAGGAGGTGGCGGACGGGGCCGACAACGACTGCGACGGCACCGTCGACGAGGGCACCGACCTGTACGACGACGACGGCGACTGCTACTGCGAGTCCGGCACCTGCACCGGATCGGCCGAGCCCTCCTGCACCACCCTGGCCGACGGCGACTGCGACGACACCGACGCCGACGTGAACCCCGACGGAATCGAGGTCTGCAACGGGGTGGACGACGACTGCGACGGCACGGCGGACGGCGCCTCGGCCGCCGACGCGACGACGTACTGGCGCGACGGCGACGGCGACGGCTACGGCGACCCCTCCTGGACCGCCGACGACTGCTCGGCCCCCTCCGGCTACGTCAGCAACGACGACGACTGCGACGACTCCGACGCCTCGGTCAGCCCGGCGGGCACCGAGACCTGCAACGGGGTGGACGACGACTGCGACGGCAGCACCGACGAGGGCGTGACCACCACCTACTACCGGGACGCCGACGGCGACGGCTACGGCGACCCCTCCTCGACCACCGAGGACTGCTCGGCCCCCTCCGGCTACGTCGCCAACGACGACGACTGCGACGACGCCGACGCCGCGCTCAACCCGACGACGGTGTGGTACCTCGACTACGACGGCGACGGCTACGGCGGCTCCACCGTCACCACCCGCCAGTGTACCCAGCCGTCGAACTACGTGGACAACGCCAGCGACTGCGACGACACCGACGCCTCCACCTACCCGGGGGCCACCGAGACCTGCGACGGCACCGACAACGACTGCGACGGCACCTCCGACGAGGCC
>WGAH01000392.1 GCA_015489145.1 Deltaproteobacteria bacterium | reverse complement strand
GGCGTCCGAGGAACGGAAAAACCCGCCCGCATCACCTGGACCGAACCACAGGTAGGCCGACGGCGTGTCGCCGATGTGGCCTTCCGAGTCCGGGGCTCCCACGATGACATCGCCGTAGCCGTCGCCGTCCAGGTCACCCGCGCCGACGAGGTCGTTGCCGACGTGGTCGTCGTCCTCGCCGCTCCAGTACCAGGCATCCGAACCCGCTTCCGTGGCGTCCGCCAGCGGGTACGGCGCAAACAGCGCCCCCACCCATCCGCCGTACTCGCCGCCCGGATACCCGAGTTGCGACCCGACTCGGGGCATTCCAAGGCCGAACTCCTGAAGGCCATCCCCATTGAGGTCACCCACGGGCGCGATCCGCGTCGCGACGCTCACATCACCCAGCGTCCACTGGATCACTCCCACATCGGCGAAATCCCACGTCGTCCGGCACCCGTCCCGCACCGCCTCGACGCTGCCGTCACAGTCGTTCACCACCCCGTCCCCGCAGACCTCCGGGGCGCCGGGATACACGGTCGGGTCGGCGTCATCGCAGTCGTCCCCGGCGGGAAACCCGTCGCAGTCGGCATCCCCGGGGGCATTGCACCCCGTGTCGTCGGTCGCACCGCCATCGGAGGCACCACCGTCCGCGAAACCACCATCCCCCGCGCCACCGTCGGCGGCCGCGCCGCCATCGCCGAAAGCGGGCACACCGGTGTCGACGGAATCCGTCGCGTCACAGCCCGCCAACCAGGCCAGCACCAGCACCGCGCGGGTCATGGGCACACCCCCGTCGTTCCCGACCAGTAGCCGGTGATGCAGTCGTCGATCTCCCTCGGCGTCGTCGCGAACACGTGCCATCCCATCGAAGGCGGAACGGTGGTGTCATCCCATTCCCGGTACCCCGTGTCCACCGAGCTCGTGTGCGACCAGTCGAGGTCGCAGCTCGGGTCCGGCGGCGTCACCGTGAAGGTGACCCGGTTCGACGAGACGGGGGCCGCGCCGCCCCCCTCGCTGACCCAGTAGAGGCGCAGGGTGTCGCCAGAGGCAAGCTGCGCAGAGCTGGAGAGCGTATCGTCCGCAGTCGCGTGACCGTCGTCCACGTATTCCGCACCCGCACCGCCTCGCGTGTAGATCCACCAGTGGAGCTGCGGCGTGTCGGCGGGAGCGCTCACATTCACGTCGATCGTGTACCAGTCCTCACACACCGACGCGGTGTCGACGAGGCGCGCGTCGAACTCCTCGTGGGCCCCGGCGAAGAGCACCGTGTTGCGCTGCTCCACCAGGCGAACCGTGTTGCCGTTGCCGAGCGTGCAGTCGGCGTCGTCGGGTCCCGTGCAGGCAACCCCCTTCCAGGCCCAGCGGCCCGCCTCGGTGCCGGCGTTCGCATCGTCGAGGGGCAGGCCCATCGCCAGGATGCCGTCGGCGAAGTCGTCCGCCGCCTCCATGCGCGCCTTCCAGGCCCACAGCGGCGCGCGCGGGTAGTCGGTGCCGCCCTCCGTCACCGCGTCGTCGATCATCGCGCTGCTGTCGCTGCCCCGGACCTCGACCAGGCACGGCGTCGCGCCGAGGTCGTCGCAGGCGTCCCGCACAAACGCCCGGTAGGCGTGGGGGCTGAAGAACATCGGCTTCCCCGAGCGCCCCATGTCGCCCAGGTCATCGCTGAGCCCCAGCGAGTTGTTCATCGCGATCACCACCGCGTCGGCCTGGTCGGCGACGAGCCAGTCGGCGTTGTCGGTCGCCAGGAAGGGGCCGTTCCCACCGTGGGCGTCGACGAAGTTCGTCGTCGCGTCCTCGGGAGGCAAGGACAACTCCGCCACCTCCTCACCTCCCCCGGACAGGACCCGCACCCGCACGCCCCAGACGTAGACCAGCCGGTCGGTGAAAGGCTCGGTGCTGTCCGTCGAGCCCGGCGTGAGGTTCGTCGGGGCCAGCTTCAACCCGATGGTGTTGACACCCCCGACGTTCCACGGGCCTCCCCCACAACCCACGCCGCCGATGCAGTACCTCCGCTGCACGACCTGGTAGACCGACGTGTCCGCCACCGATTCCGACACCGCCGTCCAGGTCGACGAGGCGTCGTCGTAGACCATGGGCGTGACCACCGTACCGTTCACCCTCGCCGTCAAGTCGAGCGGCAGGTCGTCGTCGGAGACCACGTAGAAGTACTCGAGCACCACCTTGTCGGTGAGTGCGGAACCGGGATCGACCAGCCCCCACCACCATGCCGTGACCTCGTCCCCCTCGCAGAAACCGTAAACATCGCTGCAATAGAGCGATGGGGTCCACCTCCCCTCGGGCGCGGGCCGGTGGTCGGGGTCCGCCGGCATCCCGAGCACCAGGCTCGGCAGGATCAAGCGCGGCATCGCCGCGTCGAGCACCCGGAACCACACCTCGACATCCGAGCCGTCGATGGTGGCGGCGGTCGAGTCGGTCGGGCAATCCGAAGGAGGACTTCCCGGGTCGGGGGCGCAGGCCGAGTGGTCCGCCGTGGGAATCGCATAGGTGCCGGTCTGGAACTGCGCTGCCATCTCGGCGAAGTCGTCCTTCGTCCAGCTCGCGACCGACTGGTTCAGCGACGTCCAGGGGCACGACTCCACCGGCTGCCACAGCCAGGTGTCCGGCGTGTCCAGGAGCTTCCACGGCTCGTCGAGCAGCACCCCCCTCACGATGCCCGGCCCGGCATCATCGTGCTCGTCGGCCTCCCGCCGCACCCGCTCCGCCAACCAACGCACGTGGCAGGGTTGGAGCCGCCTCAGCTTCTTGGCGCCCGGCGTACCGACGAGCCCCATCGTGTCGAAGTCCGCCACGTTTCCCGCGAGGGTCGGCGTGCGGTTGCGCTCCAACACGTCGTCCACCGCCGCCCACGAAGCCCAGTAGCAGCTCCCGTTGCCGCGGTGCTTCTCACGTGCCAGCGCCGGGAGCCGGGCGGCCCAGATGCCCGCGCCGACGCCGTTCACCGCGCTCACCGTCGCCGGCGCATCGACCATGTCCCACAGCCCGCGTGCATACCCCGTGTCGGCGTAGACCAGCGTGAGCTCGGCCGCGTCGTAGGGCCAATCCACTCCGGTGTCCTCGTCGAGCCAATCGCAACGCGCCCCCGTGTCCCCCGACCAGACGTTGGAGCGGGTAGCGACCATCACCGACTCCCTTGCCACCACCCGCATCGCCGCCCGGGCCACCGTCACCGCCGCGGTGACCAGGGGCCCTCCGAGGACCAGCACGCCCACGAAGATCGCCGCGATGCGCTCGCCGCGATCGGGCTCGGGGTCGCGCCGGCCGTCCTCCGGGTTCGGGAACGGCTTTTCATGGGTGGAGGTTCCTTCCTTCCTTCCTTCCTTCCTTCCTTCGCAAGGTCCATGCCGACCTCCCGTGCTCCGACCGCGCGACCAGCGCGCGGCACCTTCATCATGGACCACCGAAGCCGGGAATTCAAGGGGTGGACGGGTCCCGGACACGGGCGGGGCGGCTCTCACCGATTTCGCCGCCGTGCACGACGAAACCGGCATCTCGGGTGCAGGCGCGCGCCGGGGCCGCGGGACTGGGGGGCCGAGCGTGTCGTGCCGCCGAATAGCTCGCTCCCCCCTGGCTCCTGGACGATGGGACCGCGTAGAAGGAGGCGGGCGCGGTGTCCTCGGGGGGACTTGTCCCGAAGTGTCCCAAGAGCCCTGGAAGCGGGGGACACGCGGCCCTCGTGAATGTCGGCCCGAGGCCGGCACTCCTCGAACCCCCCGCTCCCCGCGAATGCCGGCCCGAGGCCCGCGCTCCTCGACCCCTCCCCTCCCCGCGAATGCCGGCCCGAGGCCGGCGCTCCAGCGCGACCTCCTCCACGCCTCGCGATGCCGGCCGGGGGCCGGCGCGCCCCCCTCCCTCAGGGAACCTCCAGGCGAAAGCGGGCC
>WGAH01000391.1 GCA_015489145.1 Deltaproteobacteria bacterium | reverse complement strand
GATGTGTATAAGAGACAGCCCCCAGAGCAGCCAGCCGCCGAGGTAGCGCAGGCCGGCCGCCGGGTCGGGGGGCTTGGCGTGAAAGGTGTTGGGCACGAGGGCGCCGTAGGTGGCGAGGCGGAAGGCCTCGAGGGCGGCGAGGCCGAGGGCGAAGGGGAGCGCGGCGGCGAGGCCGGCGCGGCCGGCGACGAGGATGGCGGCGCCGGCGAGCAGGCCGCCCACCATCACCCCCTCCGGGCGGGTGGCGGCGAGGAGCGCGAGGAGCGCGCCCACGGCGCGCCAGGCCCGCGGCCGGCCGGTGGCGGCGGCGTGGAAGCGGTGGAGGGCCGCGACGAAGAGCAGGGACCACAGGGGCGTCTCCAGTCCCGACATCGCGTAGAAGGCGGTCCAGCCCGATCCGGCCCACGCCAACGCCGCCACCGGGCCCCAGCGGGGACCCGCCAGCCGCCGGCCGAGGTCGGCGAGCAGGGCCACCGTCGCGAGGTGGAGCCCGGCGCCGAGGAGGCGGGCGGGCCAGATCGGGTCCACCCCCGGCAGGAGGGCGATCCAGCCGGCCGACAGCAGGGTCCACAGGAGGTTGGTCATGCCCTCGACCGGGGGCGCGGCGGGGTCGTAGGTGAGCACGCCGTGCTCGACGAGGTTGCGGGCGATGCGAAACGAGATCCAGGCGTCGTCCACCGCGAAGTCCGGCGGGAGGAAGCGCGCGAGCTGCACGCCGGCGAGGAGCAGCGCCGCGAGCTCGGCCCACCGGGCGCCCCGGGGCGGGCCGCTGGCGTCGTCCGGCCGCGCGTCCTGCATCGCACCTCCGGGAAGCCCGCTATCACGGCGGCGTCCGCCCTCGTCCGAAAGCCCGTCCCCAGGCTGCTCGGCGGGGTGAGGGAGGCCCGGTTCCTCGCCCGTTGGTACCGTGTGCGGAAACCCGGGCCCGGAGGGAATCCCCCATGACCGATGAACGCGCGGGCGACGCCGCGGCGGCGGCCTTCGGCTTCCAGGCGCTGGTGAACACGGCGACCTGGCGGGTGGCGACCGGGGCGGGCACGGCGGCGGAGGCCGACTACCTGGCGAACTTCGCCGGCCGCTGGCCCCTGGTGGCGGTGCCGCTGCTGTGGGCCGGCTGGCTGGCGTGGGAGTCCGGGCGGCTGCTGCGGGCCCGCCGCCCGGCCCTCCTGGTGGTGCTGAGCCTGGTCCTGGCCGCGGTGCTGGCGCTGTCCGGCACCCGCCGCCCCCGGGTCCTGGCGGCGCGCGGCCTGTGGCTCATCCTCGGCATGATCGCCGTGGACCTGGCTTCCGACCTGCCCTACCTCCTCGCCGGCCGGGCCATCGAGCCGTCGGTGCTCAACAACACGCTGCACAACGGCACCCTGGTGCACGTCCTCTGGCTGCCCCTGGCGCTGACCGCCATCGGCGTCGGCCTCGTCGGCGTGCTGCGGCGCGACCGCGACTGGCGGGCGCTGGCGATGCTTCCCATGCTCGCCGCCGGCGCGGGGCTGCTGTTCGGCGTCGTCGACCCCGCCGAGGCCCGCCTGGCCGCCTGCGGCCCCGACCTCGCCTGCGCCGCCGCCTGGGTTCCCCGCATCGGCTGGTCCCACGCGACCTCCGCGGTGCTGCTCCTCGTCGCCGTCGTCCTGATCCGCCCGCGCGCCGTCGCCTCGGGGGGCTGAGGGGGCGCCCCAGCCGGCGCGACGGCGGCGGAACGCCGGTGGAAACCGGGCGTTGCTCCTGGTTCGGACGAGGCCGCCCGCCCGGGCCGACGGGGTGGGCGCCCGGTGCGCTTGCGCCCGAGGACGGGGCGTCGGATCCTCGACGGGCCAGCGGTATTCCACGGGAGGGCAGCGTCCCATGGGGCGGTTCGACGCGACGCGCCGCACGGGGGTGATCACGGCGGGGTTGGTGCCGCCGCCGGGCGTGCCGCTCCCGCAGCGCACCGTGGCGGCCCTGAGCTGGAGCGGCCAGATCACGGGGTCGCGTGATCGTCAGCTGCGGAGGTCACCAGGAAGAGGCGGATCCGCGGGAGCGTTCACACTCCCGGTCAGGTAGGCTGCGGCTGCACGGAGAGCGGCATGCCCCACCACGCGAGCTTCATCCTGTACGTCGCCCACCAGCGGACCGCCGGGGACTTCTACCGCCGGGTGCTCGGCGCCGAGCCCACCCTCGACGTGCCGGGCATGACCCTGTTCGACTTGGCCGACGGCGCCAGCCTGGGCCTCATGCCCGAGGCCGGCATCGCCCGCCTCCTCGACGGCGCCATCGACCCGGCGGCCGGCCCCGGCGTGCCCCGCGCCG
>WGAH01000390.1 GCA_015489145.1 Deltaproteobacteria bacterium | reverse complement strand
CCGCCGAGGAGGTGGCGCTGGCCGCCTCCCGCGCCCTGGGCGACCGCCTCAGCCGCGAGCGCGCCCGCCGGCGCGCGACCTGGCGCGGCGGCATCGCGGTCCTGTGGATCGCCCTGGCGCTGGCGGTGACCGTCTCGGCGCTGGCGGCCCGCCGGCTCGCCGCCGAGGAGGAGGCCGTCGCCCGCCGCACCATCGACCGGCACGCCCGCGCCATCGCCGCGGCCCTCACCCGCGCCGTCCGCGGGGAGGCCCCGGCGGCGCTGCCCGAGGACCCCCTCCTCGCCCCCCTGGTCGCCGCCGCCGACTCCGCCGTCCGCACCCTGCACGAGCTGCGCGAGAAGAACCGCCACATCGCGCGCACCTCCCGGTTCGTGCGCGAGCTGGTCGACGCCCTGGCCCTCGCCGACACCGAGGCCGAGGTCTGGGACACGGCGCGCCGGGCCGTCGCCCGCATCGCCCCCGACCTGCGCCTCGTACCCCTCATCGTCGACAACGACGAGCGCGTGCGGCCCTTCGACGAGGCCTCTCCCGCGAGCTGCGATCTCGCCCACGCCCGGCGCTGCGCCGCCGCCCGCCGGGGCCGCGCCGTCCACCACGGTCCCCCGGGCTCCCTCCACCGCTGCCCGCTGCTCGACGCCGAGGTCGCCGACGCCACCTGCGCCCCGGTCTCCGACCAGGCCCGCACCGCCGCGGTGGTGCAGGTGACCGGCCCGCGCCTCCCCCGGGACCGCCTCGGCGAGGTCGACGCCCTGGTCCTCGCCATCGGCGCCCGCCTCCAGGTGGTCCGCAGCCTGGCCGCCCGCGCCCACGAGGCCGAGACCGACCCCCTCACCGGCCTGCCCAACCGCCGCGCCCTCGACGCGCGCCTCGCCGACCTCGACGAGCGCGGCGAGCCCTACGCGATCCTCGCCCTGGACGTGGACCACTTCAAGCGCCTCAACGACCGCCACGGCCACCCGGCCGGGGACGCCTGCCTGGTGCGCCTCGCCGGCGTGCTGCGCGCCGCCTGCCGCGACAGCGACCTGCCCGCCCGCACCGGCGGCGAGGAGTTCACCGTGCTCCTCCCCAAGGCCGGCAGCGCCGCCGGCGAGGCCGTCGCCCGGCGCATCCGTTCCCTGCTCGCCGCCGAGGCCGGCGCCCCCTCCCCCCGCTTCACCGTCTCCATCGGCGTGGCCGCCCGCGGCGAGCACGGCGCCGACGCCGAGGCGGTGCGCGCCGCCGCCGACCGCGCCCTCTACGCGGCCAAGGCGGCGGGCCGGGACCGGGTCGTCCGCGCGGCCCCCCGCCTGAGCCTGGTCGGCGTCCAGGCCGGGGCAAGCGCCTGATCGGCCCGGGGAAGCCCCGCCGCCCGCCGTCCCCGGGGAACAGCGCCGGCGCCGCGCGTGTCGATCCGGGTGCGCCCGGGGCCGGCCTCGGGCATGATGGGGGTGGTGATGTCACCTGAACGGACTGCGAAGGCATGACTCGAGCCCGCCCCCCGCGCGTCCCGAAAAACTCCCTCCACCCGACCCGAAGGGGTCCGATGGCGGATCCGGGCCATCCCGGAATCGCCACCGGGACCGCCCGGGCCCACCGGAGTCACCCATGAGCGCCGAGACGAACCCCATCCTCTCCATGATCGCCGAGCTGCAGGACGTCGAGCAGTTCAAGGTCCAGCACTGGGAGGGCAGCTTCGCCGACTACCTCGACATCGTGCGCGAGGACCCCAACGTCGCGCGAAACGCCTACCAGCGCGTCTACGACATGATCATGCACTTCGGCACCGAGGAGTACACCGAGTACAAGAAGCGCATCGTCCGCTACCGCTTCTTCGACGACCCCTTCGACGACGGCAGGGACGCGGTCTTCGGCATCGACGTGCACCTGATGAAGCTCGTCAACGTGCTCAAGAGCGCCGCCCTCGGCTACGGCGCCGAGCGCCGCGTCATCCTGCTGCACGGCCCCGTCGGCTCGGCCAAGTCCACGATCGCCCGCCTGCTCAAGAAGGGCCTGGAGTGGTACTCCAAGCAGCCCGAGGGGCGCATGTACACCTTCTCCTGGGTGATGCCCGACGGCGAGGAGATCCCCTCCCCCCTCAACGAGGAGCCCCTCAAGCTCATCCCGCCCGAGATGCGCGAGACGGTGCTCGCCGAGATCAACCGCAGCGGCCGCGGGCGCTACCCGGTCTCCCCCGAGGGCGACCTCGACCCGGTGAGCCGCTTCATGTACCGGGAGACGATGAAGGAGGTCGGCGGCGACTGGACGAAGCTCGTCGAGCGCGTCAAGGTGCGGCGCCTGATCGCCAGCGAGAAGGACCGGGTCTGCATCGGCACCTTCCAGCCCAAGGACGAGAAGAACCAGGACTCCACCGAGCTGACCGGCGACATCAACTACCGCAAGATCGCCGAGTACGGCTCCGAGTCCGACCCGCGGGCCTTCAACTTCGACGGCGAGTTCTGCGTGGCGAACCGGGGCATCATCGAGTTCGTCGAGGTGCTCAAGCTCGACGTGGCCTTCCTCTACGACCTGCTCGGCGCCAGCCAGGAGCACGTCATCAAGCCCAAGAAGTTCGCCCAGACCGCCATCGACGAGGTCATCATCGGCCACACCAACGAGCCGGAGTACCGCAAGCTCCAGTCCAACGAGTTCATGGAGGCCCTGCGGGACCGCACGATCAAGATCGACATCCCCTACATCACGAAGTGGCACGAGGAAGCCCGGATCTACCAGAAGGACTTCAACCGCAAGCGGGTGCGGAAGCACATCGCCCCCCACACCCTCGAGATGGCCGCCATGTGGTCGGTGCTCACCCGCCTCGAGGACCCGAAGAAGCCCAACCTCACCCTGGTGCAGAAGCTCAAGCTCTACGACGGGCGCACCCTGCCCGGGTTCACCGAGGACAACGTCAAGGAGCTCCGCAAGGCGGCGAAGCGCGAGGGCATGGACGGCATCAGCCCCCGCTACGTGCAGGACAAGATCTCCAACGCCCTGGTGCGCGACGCCGACGCCACGTCGATCAACCCCTTCATGGTGCTCAACGAGCTCGAAAGCGGCCTCGACAACCACTCCCTCATCAGCGACGAGGAGACGAAGAAGCGCTACCGCGACCTGCTCGGCGTCGTGAAGAAGGAGTACGAGGACATCGTGAAGAACGAGGTGCAGAAGGCCATCGCCGCCGACGAGGAGGCGATCACGCGGCTGTGCGCCAACTACATCGACAACGTCAAGGCCTACACCCTCAAGGAGAAGGTCAAGAACGCCTTCACCGGCCAGTACGAGGAGCCCAACGAGCGGCTCATGCGCTCCATCGAGGAGAAGATCGACATCCCCGAGACGCGCAAGGACGACTTCCGCCGCGAGCTGATGAACTACATCGGCGGCCTCGCCATCGACGGCCGCACCTTCGACTACCGCACCAACGAGCGGCTGCACAAGGCCCTCGAGCTCAAGCTGTTCGAGGACCAGAAGGACAGCATCAAGCTCACCAGCCTCGTCAGCCAGGTCGTCGACAAGGAGACCCAGGCCAAGATCGACATCGTCAAGCAGCGGCTCATCGACAACTACGGCTACGACGAGCAATCGGCCACCGACGTGCTGAACTTCGTCGCGAGCATCTTCGCCCGCGGGGACTCGAAGGAGAGCGGGTAGCGGCGATGATCCTCAACATCGACAACGACCTGAACCGCTTCAAGAAGATCGTCAAGGGCCGCGTGCGAAAGGATCTTCGGCGTTACATGGGCTCCGACGAGCTCATCGGGCGCCAGGGCGACAAGGTCGTGAGCATCCCCCTGCCCGAGATCCACATCCCCCGCTTCCGCTACGGCAAGAACCAGGGGGGCGTCGGGCAGGGCGAGGGCGAGGAGGGCGACCCGGCGCAGGGCGGCCAGGGGCAACAGGCCGGCGACCAGCCCGGCGAACACGTCCTCGAGGCCGAGATCAGCCTCGAGGAGCTCGCCGAGATCATCGGTGAGGAGCTGGAGCTGCCCCGCATCGAGCCCCGCGGGAACAAGCGCATCTCCAGCAGGAAGGACCGCTACACCGGCATCGCGCTCCACGGCCCCGAGTCGCTGCGCCACACCCGGCGCACCTTCCGGCAGGCCCTTCGCCGGCAGATCGCCTCGGGCACCTATGACCCCAAGCGCCCGGTGATCATCCCGATCAAGGAGGACAAGCGCTACCGCACCTGGAAGACCCACACCGAGCCCGTGAGCGCCGCGGTGATCATCTACATGATGGACGTGAGCGGGTCGATGGGCCAGAAGCAGAAGGACATCGTGCGCCTGGAGGCCTTCTGGATCGACACCTGGCTGCGGCACAACTACAAGAACGTCGAGACGCGGTTCATCATCCACGACGCCGCCGCCCGCGAGGTCAGCCGGGACGTGTTCTTCCGCACCCGCGAGAGCGGCGGCACGCTGATCTCGAGCGCCTACAAGCTGTGCATGCAGATCATCGAGGACGACTACCCCGTCGACGAGTGGAACATCTACCCCTTCCACTTCTCCGACGGCGACAACTGGTCGGCCAGCGACACGCGGACCTGCATGGAGATCCTGCGGGAGCACCTGGTGCCGGCCTCCAACCAGTTCAGCTACGGGCAGGTCGACAGCGAGTACGGCTCGGGGCAGTTCTACAAGGACCTCAAGCAGCACTTCGGCGATGACGAGCGGGTCGCCATCAGCCGCATCCCCAACCGCGACGCCATCATGGACTCCATCAAGGAGCTGCTGGGCAAGGGCAGGTAGGCATGGCCGAACAGGGCTGGTTCTTCCGGGTACGCCGCGGGCTCCCGCCGGAGCTGAGGGAGGCGCAGGCCTGGATCGAGGGCATCGCCCGGGGCTACGGCCTCGACTTCTTCGACACGATCTTCGAGATGTGCACGTACGACGAGATCAACATGATCGCCTCGTACGGGGGCTTTCCCACCCGCTACCCGCACTGGCGCTTCGGCATGGAGTACCTCCGCATGCAGAAGGGCTACGAGTACGGGCTGCACAAGATCTACGAGATGGTGATCAACACCGATCCCGCCTACGCCTACCTGCTCGACAACAACACCTTCATGGACCAGAAGCTCGTCATGGCCCACGTCTTCGGCCACGTCGACTTCTTCAAGAACAACCTCTGGTTCGCCAACACCAACCGCAAGATGCTCGACCAGATGGCGAACCACGCCGCCCGGGTGCGGCGCTACATCGACCGCCACGGCGAGGACGAGGTCGAGCGCTTCATCGACATGTGCCTGTCCCTCGAGAACCTCGCCGACCCCTACGAGGGGCACATCCGCCGGCACCGCGCGCGATCCGAGGAGGAGGTCGAGCGGCACGCGCGCTCGGACGGCGTCCACAAGCTTCCCGCCCGCAACTACATGGACCGCTACATCAACCCGCCCGAGTACCTCGAGGAACAGCGGCGGCGCCACCTCGAAAACCTCGAGAAGATGCGGCGCTTCCCCGAGGAACCCGTCCGCGACGTGCTCGGCTTCCTCATCCGGCACGGCCGGCTGGCGCGCTGGCAGCAGGACGTGATGGGCATCATCCGGGCCGAGGCCGCCTACTTCGCCCCGCAGGGCATGACCAAGGTGATGAACGAGGGCTGGGCCTCGTACTGGCACACGACGATGATGACCCGCGACATCCTCACCGACGCCGAGGTCATCGACTACGCCGACCACCACTCCGGCACCGTCGCCATGCGCCCGGGCAGCTTCAACCCCTACAAGGTGGGCCTGGAGCTGTGGCGCGACATCGAGCGCCGGTGGGACCGCGGGCAGTTCGGCAAGGAGTGGCTCGAGTGCGAGGACGTCGCGCGCAAGCGCGACTGGGACACCGGGGCCGGGCTGGGCCGCCAGAAGATGTTCGAGGTGCGCCGCACCCACAACGACGTCACCTTCATCGACACCTTCCTCACCGAGGACTTCGTCCGCGAAAACGGCCTGTTCACCTGGGAGTACGACAAGCGCAGCGGGCAGTACATCATCGCGAGCCGCGACTTCAAGGCCGTCAAGGAAAAGCTCCTGTTCATGCTGTCGAACCGCGGCAACCCGCGCATCCTCATCACCGACGCCAACCACGCCAACCGCGGCGAGCTGGAGCTGACCCACGTCCACGAGGGGGTCGACATCCAGCTCGAGTGGGCGCGCGAGACGATGCGGAACCTCGCGACCCTGTGGGGCCGCCCGGTGCACCTGGTCACGCGGGTGGACGACGAGCCGGTGGTGCTCCACCACGACGGCAGCGAATTCAAGGTGGAGAAGGGCGCCGGCGGCGGCGGGGAGGGGGACCGATGACGGCACCGGCGAAGCGCGACCCGGGCCTCGGCGAGCAGCTCGACGCCGCCGTGCAGGAGCCCGGCACCGTCGAGGTCGGGGGCGGGGCGGTGCGCGCCCGGGTGGACGTGACCGAGGCCGGGCCGGTGGGCGTCGAGGTGGAGCGCATCCGGGTGGAGGGCCCCAAGGGGGACGTGGCGGAGCGGGCCGAGCGCGTGGCCCGCGGGGTGAGCATCGCCGGCGAGCCCCTCGAACCCGTCGAGGTGGCCCCCGAGCTCGGCGGCGCCATCCTCCGAACCCCGGCCGAGCGCATGCGCGGCGGGCGCTTCCACGAGGCCGAGGTCGGCGAAGACGCCATCGAGGTGCGCCGCCACGAGGTCGGCCCCGACGGCGAGCGCAGGCCCGCCCCGATTCGCCTCACCCGCGAGCAGCTCGGCCAGGTCGTCGACGACCTCGCCCGAGCCTTCCGCGACCCCCTCGACGCCGACCCCCGAGCCGCCTGGGGTTGAACCGGCCGCCCCTCCGCGACCGCGGGCGGAACTTCAAGTTCGGGCGATGGGGCGGAGATGCCGTGGTTATCGGGGTTATTGATCGGTGCCCCACGACGCCTGGCCCGCACCGAGCGGGTCGAATGTCCTGAGTGGAAGCGGGCTATCCAAAGGCAGCTCGGACGTGAGCTACGATTCCGCCACCCGAACATCCCTTGCCGTGATCTCCAGCCTGATGACCTTGAAGTCGGGGGTGTCCGCCCACTCGGTGGTCGTCAGTTGGAAGGACACCGCCACCCCGAGAGGCGAGGTGGCAAGATCGATGCCTTCGATTCGAACCTCCCCTCCAATAAAGGGGATCTGGCAGAACCCCCATTCAACTTCATCAAAGTGGAGTGTTCCCGGCCGAACCACCTCGGACTCTACGCCGGAGAAGAGGTCGTCGAGGTGGAGCTCCACCCGCCTACCAGCGAAGTCCACCACGAGCTTGCAGATGTAGCAGTCATGGAAGTCCCCGTGAAGGCGGAACAGTTCTGACACCGCCTCGCGGCCGGAACCCCCGGTGCTACTTGGGTGCATGGATTCGCTCCTTGTCCCGATCCAGGTGGTAGTGATCCTGACTCCCGTGGGTCCGTGGACCCTTGCCGGGTTCCTTCGGATGGACCGCCACCACTTCGCGGAACCTGCCGTACCTGCGCCCCCGCCACGCCTCGCCCCGTGACGAACAGGCGGGCGGCAGGGGCTCAGCTCCCGAAGAAGCGCTCCGCCGCCGCGGCGATGCGGCGGGTGGTGCGCTCGCGGCCGAGGCTGGCGAACACGTCGAAGATGCCGGGGCCCACCGCCTGGCCGGTCGTCGCCACCCGGGCGGCGTTGATCACCAGGCCCGGCTTGACGCCCCGCTCCTCGCAAAAGGCGCGCAGGGCCGTCTCGGTGTGCTCGGCGTCCCAGGGCTCCACCGCGGCCAGGCGCTCGGCCAGCGCCGGCAGCAGCTCCGCCAGCTCCGGGCGCGACAGCCGCTTCTTCACCGCCTTGGGGTCGAAGTCGAAGTCGTCGGCGAACCAGGCACGCCCGAGGGTCACGAAGTCGCCGAGGAGGTGGTAGCGCTGCCGGATGAGGTCGAGGGTGGCCAGGAAGCGCTCGCGCGCCTCGCCGGGCGCGTCCCAGGCCGGGTCCCACAGGCCCTCCCGCTCGAACCAGGGGCGCAGGTGCGCGGCCAGCTCGTCGAGGGGGATGCCGCGAATGTGGGCCGCGTTGATGTGGATCGCCTTGGGGTCGGTGAAGAACTTCTTGTTGCCCGGGTCGTAGTTGAACACCGAGTTCGTGCGCGACACGCGGGACAGGTCGAAGGCCTCGACCAGCTCCTCGGGGGTCAGGTAGACCTCGCGGTCGTCGCCGGCGTTCCAGCCCTGGAGCGCGACGAAGTTGCAGAAGGCCCAGGGCAGGAAGCCCCTGTCCCGGTAGAACTCCACCGTGACCACCTCGCCGTGGCGCCGCTTGCTGATCTTGGCGCGCTTCGGGTCGAGGGTGAGCGGGATGTGGCCGAAGTCCGGCACCGGCCAGCCCATCGCCTCGTAGATCAGGATCTGCTTGATCGTGTTGAAGCGGTGGTCGGCGCCGCGGACGACGAGGTTCACGCGGTCGCGGTGGTCGTCGACCACGTTGCTCAGCACGTAGAGGGGCTCGCCGTTGGACCGGACGATGACGAAGTCCTCGATCGTGTCCGCGGGCACCTCCATCACCCCGTAGACCCGGTCCTCGTAGCGGAAGCTCGCCCGGTCGCGGGGCACGCGGAAGCGCACGACGTGGGAACGCCCCTCGGCCTCCCGGGCGGCGCGCTGCTCCGGCGTGAGGTCGCGGCAGGTGCCGTCGTAGCCGTACTGCCCCTTCTCGGCCCGGGCCTTCTCGCGGCGCGCCGCCAGCTCGTCGGGGGTGCAGTAGCAGCGGTAGGCGTGGCCGGCCTCCTCCAGGGCCCGCGCGACGGCGCGGTGCTCCTCGGCGTGATCGGTCTGGTTGTAGGGACCCTCGTCCCAGGTGATGCCCATCCACCGCAAGCCCTCGAGGATCGCCCGGGTGGAGGCCTCGGTGGACCGCGCGGCGTCGGTGTCCTCGATGCGGAGCACCAGGCGACCGCCGTGCTTGCGGGCGAGCAGCCAATTGTAGAGGGCCGTGCGGGCGCTGCCGATGTGCAGGTAGCCGGTGGGAGACGGGGGGAAGCGAACGCGAAGCTCGTCGGTACGGTCGGCCATGACCTCCTCCGGGGTCGGGTCGGGAGCCGCCCTCATAGCACGCGGCCGCGCATTGCTCCGCACCCCACCGTGCGATAGCGCCGCTCGTCACGGAGTCGCCATGCCTTCGACCAGAACCACCGATCTTCCCGAGCCCACCCATTTCATCGAGGAGGCCATCGTCGAGGACCTGCGCGCCGGGCGCTACGACGAGGTCCACGTCCGCTTTCCCCCCGAGCCCAACGGCTACCTCCACATCGGCCACGCCAAGGCGATCCTGATCAACTGGTCGATCGCCCGGCGCTTCGGCGGGAAGTTCAACCTGCGCTTCGACGACACCGACCCGGTCAAGGAAGACCCGGAGTACGTCGAGGCGATCCAGCGCGACCTGCGCTGGCTGGGCGTGGACTGGGAGGACCGCCTCTACTACGCCAGCGACTACTTCGAGCAGCTCTACGCCTGGGCCGAGCAGCTCGTCCGCAAGGGCAAGGCCTACGTCTGCAGCCTGTCGGCCGAGCAGGTGAGCGCCTGGCGCGGCGACTTCCACACCCCCGGCCGGCCGAGCCCCGACCGCGACCGCCCCGTCGAGGAGAACCTCGACCTCCTGCGTCGCATGCGCGCCGGCGAGTTCCCCGACGGGGCCTACACCCTGCGGGCGAAGATCGACATGGCGGCGCCCAACATGAACCTGCGCGACCCGCCGATGTACCGCATCAAGCACGCCCACCACTTCCGGCAGGGCGACGCCTGGTGCATCTACCCGATGTACGACTTCGCCCACGGGCAGTCCGACTCCATCGAGGGCATCACCCACTCGCTGTGCACCCTCGAGTTCGAGGACCACCGCCCCCTCTACGAGTGGTTCCTCGACGCCCTCGAGCTCGAGCACAAGCCGCGGCAGATCGAGTTCGCCCGCCTCAACCTCAGCTACACGGTGATGAGCAAGCGCAAGCTGCTCCAGCTCGTCGAGGAGGGACACGTCGACGGCTGGGACGACCCGCGCATGCCCACCCTCGCCGGCCTGCGCCGCCGGGGCTACACGCCGGAGTCGATCCACGCCTTCTGCGAGCGCATCGGCGTCGCCAAGCGAAACACCACCATCGACGTGGCCCTCCTCGAGCATGCCGTCCGCGAGCACCTCAACGAGGTCGCCCCGCGCTACATGGCCGTGATCCGGCCGCTCAAGCTGGTCATCACCAACTTCCCCGAAGGCCGCACCGAGTGGATCGACGCCCCGATCCACCCGGAGGACCCCTCCGCCGGCACCCGCCGCATCGGGCTCACGCGCGAGCTGTGGATCGAGCGCGACGACTTCCGGGAAGTGCCCTTCCGCAAGTGGCGGCGCCTGGCGCCGGGCCGGGAGGTGCGCCTGCGCTACGGCTGCCTGGTGACCTGCGACGAGGTGGTCAAGGACGAATCCGGCGAGGTGGTCGAGCTGCGCTGCACCTGGGACCCGGAATCCAAGGGCGGCCGCTCCCCCGACGGCCGCAAGGTGAAGGGCACGCTCCACTGGGTGAGCGCCGAGCACGCGGTCCCCGCCGAGATCCGGCTCTACGACCGCCTGTTCCGCACCCCCGACCCGGCGACCCCGCCCGAGGAGGGGGGCAGCTTCCTCGACAACCTCAACCCCGACTCCCTCGAGGTCGTCGAGGGCTACGTCGAGCCGGCCCTCGCCGCGCTCGAGCCCGGCAGCCGCGTGCAGTTCGAGCGCCTCGGCTACTTCTGTCGCGACACCCGCCACGCCGACCGGCTGGTCTGGAACCGCACCGTGCCCCTGCGCGACACCTGGTCCCGCCGCGGCGGCGGGAGCTGAAGCAGCTCGGCGCGCAAGTGCGCGTGAGCACGGGACTCACGCCCGCGACTGGCCGACGACCCGGTCGGCCCCCCAGGCCGGGGCCGACCGCAAGTGCGCGTGAGCACGGGACTCACGCCTGCGGCAAGCCCTCGAGCAGCCGGCGGGTGGCGCGGGTCTCCGGGTGTTCCAGGCGCAGCCGCAGGTCCAGCGCCGCCGCCAGGCGTTTCCCGGCCGCCTCCGCGTCGCCCAGGCGAAGAGCCGCCTCGCCGGCGAGGTGAAGGGCGTCCGCCTCGCCCCAGGCGTAGCCGCAGCCCTCGGCCGCCGCGACCCGGGCCGCCGCCTCGGCCGCCTCCCTCGCCGCCCGGGCCTCGCCGGCCGCCAGGCGGGCGCGAGCCAGGGCGCAGCCGCAGTCCACCGCCAGCAGGTCGAAGCCGCAGGACTCGGCGAGGTCGCGCCCCTCGGCGGCCTCCTCGGCCGCCCGCGCGGCGTCGCCCTCCTCCAGCGCGAGGGCCGAAGCCAGGACGTGGGCGCGGACGATGCACTCGACGTGACCGGCCGCCACCGCCCAGGCGCGGGTGTCGGCGAGGAGTTCCCGGCTGCGCTCGGGCTGGCGGCGCAGCAGGGCGTGGGCGATGACCAGGCGCCCGCGGAAGAACAGGTCGACGCGCCGGCCGTCGGGGGGCACCGGCCCGAGGGGGTCGACGCCGCCGCCGGCCAGCTCGGCGCCGAACTCGGCGTACTCCCGGGCGCCGACGCGGTCGCCCACCCGCAGGCGGGTCTCGGCGAACAGCACCCCCAGGCCCTCGAAGTCGTCGCCGCGCTCCTCGTCGGTGCGCCACATCTCGCGGCGCACCACGTTGAAGTGGGCCTCGGCCTCGCGCGGATCGCCGGCGAAGAAGCGGATCGCGCCGAGCACCTCGTGCAGTTCCGGGGCCGGCACCGGCCGGCGCACCCGGTGGATCACCGGCACCGCCTCGTCGGTGGGCTCCTCCTCCGGGGCGGAGCGGGCGGCCGCGAGGTCGAAGCGGGCCGCCCAGCGCCGCTCGTGCGGGTCCAGCCCGGCGACGACCGCGCCCACCGGCCCGGCGGCCTCGCCGAGGGCCGCCCACATCGCCAGGAGGGCGTCCGGCGCCGGCTGCTGCACGAGGACCACCCCGTCGGGCCCCCGCACCTCCCGCGGCGGCACCGGCCAGGGCGTGCCCTCCGGGCGGCGCAGGGCGAGGTCGATGCCGAGGGCCAGGGCGAGGCGGCGCGCCGGTTCCGGCGTCGCCCGCCAGATGTCGTCGAGCACCCGCAGCACGCCCACGCCGGGGATGCCCTCGGGCCAGACCGGAACGACCCGCGCCAGGGCCGCCTTCCCCACGAGGGAGGCGAGGAAGTCCCCCTCCCCTCCCCGTTCGGGGGCGCCGATGCGCGCCGCCGCCACCAGGGCCGCGACGAAGCGCCGGCCGGCCTCGCCCTCCGCCGACAGGGCCCAGCGCCCGAAGGCGCGGTAGCGCAGGGCCGGGTGGCGCACCGCCTCGCCGTCGACGCGGGCCAGGGCGCGCACGCGGGACAGCGCCGCCTCGTCGAGGCCGGAAACCCCGGCCAGGGCGGCGTCGAGGGCCTCCAGGAGGGCGCTGTCGCCGTTGCCCGCCATGAGCGCCAGCACGGCGAGGGCCGCCCCGTCCACGTCGCCGGGAACCGCCACCCCCTCGACGGCTCCGGCGAGCCGGCCGGCGACGGGGGCGAGGCGATCCCAGTCCACCGCCAGCCAGCGGTCGAGGCCCGGGAGGTGCTCGGCGAGCCCGTCGGAGGGGGTGTCCGGGTCGCAGACCGGCAGGCGGCCGGCACCCCAGGCGATGCGCCGGTCGCCGGTGACGGCGGCGACGCGGGGGTCGCGCCGCTCGACGGGCACCGGGCGGCGCACCGACTCGAGCTGCCCGAACAGGGGCACCACCTTGGCCCCGCGCTCCAGGGACGGGTCGGGGACCTCGGCCCCGGCGTAGGCGTCGATGCTCGCCCGGGCGTGGCGGGCCGCCTCGGCCAGCCGCCCCCGCAGCAGGTAGCACACCGCCAGGTTGCGCGCGTCCTGGGCGCGGTCGAGCTGGCGCTGCCGCAGGTCGGGGTTGGCCTCGGCGTCGATGCGCTCGGCCTGGAGGTGGCAGGCGATGGCCCCGTCGAGGTCGCCAAGGGCCTCGCGGGCCAGCCCCAGCTCGGTCAGCAGCAGCGAGGCCTCGGACCAGTGCAGCTCGGGCGAAGGGCGCGCCTCGGGACCGTCCTCGCAGAAGCCGCCGAGCAGCCGGGCGACCCGGTGGTAGTCGCTCAGCTCCTCGCCGAGGTGGGACCAGCCCCCCATGGCGCCCCGGTAGAGGGCGAAGGCCTCGCGCACGCGGCCCGAGCGCCGGGTGAGCTCGACGAGGCGCTCCAGCTCGTCGAGGGTGCGGGCATCCCGCGGCGCCTCGCCGGGTCGCAGCGACAGGCCGGCGGCCAGGCGGGAGCCCACCGCGTCGTGCAGGGCCTCGGGGTCCACGTCGAGGAAGCCGACCAGGCCCCGGCGGACCAGCGGCGCCATGCGCAGGTCGCCGTCGCGCGCCTCCACCAGCCCCAGCGCGGCGAGCCCGCCGAGCAGGCGGTCGAGGGCCCCCGCGTCCAGCCCGGCCAGGTCGCCGGCGAGCTCGGGCATCCCGGCCAGCTCCACCAGGCGCTCCGGCCCCACCCCGTGCGGCAGGGCGGCGATGCGGGTGGCGAGCGCCCGGGAGACCGGGTCGAGGCGCTCGACCAGGGCGGTGAACAGCGCGTCCACCGCCGCGGTCCCGCCCGCCCCCGCCGCCGCGACCAGTTCCGGCACCGACCAGCCCAGCCGGCAGCAGGCGCCGGCGAGGCGCAGGGCGAAGGGCCGCCAGCCGAGGGCCTCGCCGAGGCTCCGCGCGTCCTCCCCCACCGCGCCGGCGCCGGCGAGGAGGCGCAGGCCGGCATCGGGCGCCAGCGGGCCCACGTCGAGCTGCCGCCAGCCGAGGCCCTCGGCCCCCCCGAGGAGGGCCGCCGGGTCCTCGGCGGTGAGCAGCACCCGGGTGCGCCCCACCCAGCCGCCGCGCACCGCCCGCAGGAACAGGCGCAGTGCCGGGTCGGCCAGCCGCCCGTCCTCCCCGGACCCGAGCTCCTCCACCCCGTCGAGGACGAGGAGGTGCGGCGCGCCGTCGGAGAGGGCCTGCTGGAGCCGGGAGGCGCCGCCGCTCCCCTCCCCGCGCGGGGCCTCGCCGAGGAAGTAGCTGAGGGCCTCGTTGAAGAAGGCGTCCACCCGCGGGTCCTGGCTGAAGCTCCACGCGAGGATGCCGCCGGGGCCCTCGCGATCGCGCAGGGCCTCGACCACCTTGCCGAGAAGCGCGCTGCGCCCGCTGCCCGGCGCGCCGCGCAGGGCGACCACCCGGGGCGGCGCGCCGGCGCCCCGCGCCCAGGCGAGCAGGGCCCTCAGCTCGGGCTCCCGGCCGACGAAATCCCCCGGCGGCGCCGGGTCGTGGCGGATCCAGGGGAGGACGCCGCCCCCCTCCTCCCGGGGCGTGCCGGCGAGGTCGAGGGCGGCCCGGGCGATGGCGCCGGCGTCGCGGCCGGCGCGAATCGCCGGGGAGAGGGCGAGGATGGGAGGCAGCGGCAGCTCGTCGAGCCCCGGGTCGAGGAAGACGGGCACCACCCGCGGCGCGAGCTCCGACGCCGCGAGGTCGGGGTGGCGCGGCCGGCCGCCCTCGGCGGCGACGAACACGAGGAGGCGCCGGGCGCGCGCCGCGTCGGCGTGGGCGTCGCCGTCGAGCACCGCCACGTCGAGGAGCGGTTCGAGCACCCCCCCCACCGCCACCGCCAGGGCGCGGTCCTCGGGGGCGGCGACGATGGCGAGGTCCCGCGTGGGAAGGTCGTCCGGGTGGCTCAAGCGATCCTCCGAGTCCTGGCGGGCGGCCCGGGCGCTCCGGCCCGTGCCGAGGGGGCGCCGCGCAGGATAACCGACACGGGCGTTCCGAGGCCCCGCGCCGAGGGACCCGCCTTCGGCCCCGCGCGCCGCCCCTTGAGCGCC
>WGAH01000389.1 GCA_015489145.1 Deltaproteobacteria bacterium | reverse complement strand
CTGTCGGGGGGGGCGTCCCGGCGAGGCGGACCGGCGCCCCCCCGAACCCGCTCCCCGCAACCGGCAGCCCGCGTACCTGGTCGGCGCTCGCACCGGCGCCGGTCCAGCGATGACGCGGCAGGATGCCGCGTCTACTCCGACCTCTCCGCCGTCCAGCGATGACGCGGCAGGATGCCGCGTCTACTCCGACCGCGCCGCGCGAAGCCATCGTCTCGGAAGAAGGAATCCACCATGCTCGCTCCCACCCCCAGCCTACCGCCACGGCCGACCCGCGTCCAGCCCAGAAGCCGGCCTCAAATGGGATGAATCGTGACGTCGCCGAGAAGCGCGCCTCCGTCGGCCATCCCCTCGGCGAGCCCGTCGAAGCCAGGCGGGACGCCGCGTCTACCCGGGTCCGGCGGCCGCGCGGCGAGCGGCGGCGCCCGCACCCCTCACGGATCGGGCCAGCGCCGGGGCTCGCCGGCGAGGGCCGCCGCCGGGGCGCGGCTCAGGTCGGCTGCTCGCGGGGGCGCAGGAGCACGTCGTGGACGGCGACGTGCTCGGGCTGGTCGAGCACCTGCCACACCACCCGCGCCACGTCCTCGGGCCGGAGCACCCGGAAGCGGGAATAGACCTCGCGGGCGGCGGCCTCCGAGCCGTGGTAGTGCGCGGCGAAGCCCGTCTCGACGAAGCCGGGGCTCACCGAGGAGACGCGGATCGCGCTGCCCGCCGCGACGAGCTCCTGGCGCAGGGCCTCGGTCAGCGCCCGCACGGCGTGCTTGCTGGCGGCGTACATGCCCCCGCCCGGCGGCACCCGGTGGGCGGACATCGACGAGACGTGGACGACGTGGCCCCGGTCCCCGCGGGCGCGCATGCGCCGCACCGCCTCGCGGGTGGCGATGCTGAGGCCGAGCACGTTGACCTCGAGCATCTCCCGCCAGTGCTCGACGGGCCCCTCGAGCAGCGGCGCGCGGTGGCCGAGACCGGCGTTGTTCACCAACACGTCGAGGCCGCCCCAGGCGGCGTCCACCGCCTGAAAGAGCGCGAGGATGCTCGCCTCGTCGCGCATGTCGCAGGCCACCGGCAGCACCCGGTCGGGCCCGTGGGCCTCGCGCAGGGCGAGGAGCGGCGCCTCGGTGCGCGCCGCCACCGCCACCCGCAGGCCCCGGTCGAGGAGGGTCCGCGCCACCGCCGCGCCGATGCCCCGCGAGGCCCCGGTGACGACGGCCACCCGGTCGCGCCAGCGATCGCTCATCGCCCCGCCCCGCCGAAGCCCTCGGGCAGGCCCATGCCGAGCTCGCGCAGCAGGAAGGCCCACTGGTCGGCGTACTCGTCGATCTGCATCGAGGTCGACTTGCCGGCGCCGTGCCCGGCCCGGGTCTCGATGCGGATCAGGATCGGGTCCGGGCCGGCCTGGGCGTGCTGGAGGGCGGCGGCGAACTTGAAGCTGTGCGCCGGCACCACCCGGTCGTCGTGGTCGCCGGTGGTGATGAGGGTGGGCGGGTAGGCCGTGCCCTCGCGCACGTTGTGGTAGGGCGAGTACTTGAGGAGGTAGGGGAACATATCCGGCTTGTCGGATCGCCCGTAGTCGCTGGCCCAGGCCCAGCCGATCGTGAAGCGGTGGTAGCGGAGCATGTCGAGCACGCCCACCGACGGCAGCGCCGCCCCCCAGAGGTCCGGCCGCTGCACCAGGCAGGCGCCGATCAGCAGGCCGCCGTTGCTGGCCCCGTGAATCGCCAGCCGGTCGCTGTTCGTCCAGCCGCTGTCGACGAGGTACTCGCCGGCGGCGATGAAGTCGTCGAAGACGTTCTGCTTGTTCTTCCGGGTGCCGGCCTCGTGCCAGGCCTCGCCGTACTCGCCGCCGCCCCGGATGTTGGCCGAGGCGTAGACGCCGCCCATCTCGAGCCAGACGAGGTTGCGGACCTTGAACCACGGCGTGATCGAGATGTTGAAGCCGCCGTAGCCGTAGAGGAGCACCGGCCGGTTCCCGTCGGGCTTCACGCCCTTCTTGTGGACGATGAACATGGGAATGCGGGTGCCGTCCTTCGAGGTGTAGAACACCTGCTCCGTGACGTAGGCGTCGGGGTCGAAGTCGAGCTTGGGCCGGCGGTAGAGCTCGACGGAGAGGTCGCGCACGTCGGCCCGGTAGATCGTGGTGGGCGTGGTGAAGTCGCCGTAGGCGAACCAGGTCTCCTCGTCGTCGGGGCGCCCGCCGAAGCCCCAGGCCGAGCCGAGGCCGGGCAGGGGGATCTCGCCGACGAGGGCGCCGTCCTTCTCGTAGACGCGGACGCGGCTGGCGGCGTCGTGCAGGGTGCGGACGAAGATCCGCCCGCCCACCATCGTGACCTGCTCGACGGCGTCCTCGCCCTCGGGGATCACGTCGACGGGACCGGCCTCGGGGCGGGAGAAGTCGAGCGCCACCACCTTTCCCTTGGGGGCGCCGTCGTTGGAGAAGGCCCAGAAGCGGTCGCCCTCGTTGCCCACCACCCAGAAGGCCGCCCGGTAGTCGTCCACCACCCGCACCATCTCGCCCGACAGGGGCGCGCGCCCCGGGGCGGCGGCCCCCTCGTCGATGCGCCAGGCCCACAGCCGGTTCATGTTCTCGGTGCCCTCGCCCTGGTTGATCACCAGCCAGCGGCCGTCGTCGCTCACGGCGATGTCGAAGCCCCAGGTCGGGTGCTCGGGCACGTCGAGGACCAGCACGTCGTCGTCCTGGGCGGTGCCGAGGGCGTGCCAGTAGATGCGGTGGTGCTCGTTGACCTGCTCCAGCGGGTTGTCGGGCGCCGGGTAGCGCGTGTAGAAGAAGCCCGCGCCGTCGTGGGTCCAGGCCGGGCGCCCCCACTTGGTCCAGCGGATCTCGTCGGCGAGGTCCTCGCCGGTCTCCACGTCGCGCACCTTCCAGGTGTGCCAGTCCGAGCCGCCGTCGCTGGTGCCGTAGGCGAGGTAGCGGCCGTCCCAGCTCGGCGAGGTGCCGGCCAGGGCCACCGTGCCGTCCTCGGAAAAGGTGTTCGGGTCGATGAGCACCCGGGGCTCGGCGTCGGGCCCGTCGGCGACCAGCAGCACGGACTGGTCCTGGAGCCCGTCGTTGTGCTGGTAGAAGAAGCGGTCGCCGGCCCGGAAGGGCAGGCCGTAGCGCTCGTGGTCGTACAGCGCCGTCAGGCGGTCGCGAATGGCGGCGCGCTCGGGGATCGCGTCGAGGAAGCTCCGCGTCAGGCGGTTCTCGGCCTCGATCCAGGCGCGCGTCTCGGGGCTGTCCGGGTCCTCGAGCCAGCGGTAGGGGTCGGGGACCTTGGTGCCGAAGTAGTCGTCCACCACGTCGCCGCGGCGGGCCTCCGGGTACCGGAGCGCCGGGGCGGCGGCCGGAGCCGAGGCGGCCGGAGCCGGGGCGGCGGCCGGAGCCGAGGCGGCCGGCTCCTGCTTGGGGCAACCGGCGAGGGCGACGAAAGCGAGGGCGAGAGCGGGAAGGGAGCGCAAGCGACGCATCGGACCTCCGGCGGGGCGTGGGGCGCCCCGGTCGGACGTGCTAACGTCTGCGCCTCCTCGCCGGAGGAGGGTTCGCCCGCGTCCCGGAGGAAGCCATGCCGCGCCGCGCCCTGCTCGCCGCCCTCGCCCTCGTCGCCTGCGGCCCGCCGCTCAAGCCCGAGGAGGCGAAGAAGAAGGTCGAGGAGGCCTTCGCCGAGGCGAACCCGAGCGGCCGCACCGGCATCGAGATCCGCGGCAAGGCGGTGTGGTTCGAGGCGCCCTACTTCGAGGATGCCTGCCTCGAGGAGCACGACCTCGCCTTCAACGACGACCCGGCCAGCCGGCCCACCTCGGTGGGCAAGCGCATCTCGCCCACCTACCAGGCCCAGCGCTGGATCACGGCGTCGACCCCCTCGGGCTACTGCATCTACCTCGGCAGCGACCCGGGCATCGACGTGGACCTCGCCGGCATCGAGTGGGCCGGCGACCGCTACAAGGTGCCCGCCAAGGTGACGATGGGCTCGCCGAGCCCCTGGTTCCAGTGCCTCGACGCGGCGATCCGCGAGCCGGTGGTGCAGCTCCTCGTCGACCAGGACGGCAACACCAGCATCGAGGGCGACATCAGCCTCCGCCAGGGCGCCTGCCCGAGCCCCCTGCCCGGCGGCGAGGACCGCACCCCCCGGGCCCGTCCCACCGACAAGCCGCCGAAGCCCCCGACCCGCGACCAGGTCATCGCCCTCGAAAAGCAGCTCGACGACGCCTTCTACACCCTCGACTTCGAAAAGGTGCGCGATCTCAGCATCTGCTACAACCTCTTCGAAAAGGACCGGGTCGGCACCTGCTCGGTGGGCGAGTTCGTCGCCCTCGGCCAGAGCTTCAAGGGCGAGCAGCGGCCCCAGGACGGCCTGCCCTGGATGGAGTACACGATCCGCAAGCCCGAGGACATCGGCCGCATCGTGCGGGACCGCAAGGACCCGACGATGTACCACGTCATGATGAAGCGCAAGCGCGACGGGCGCGACCGCAGCTTCGCCGTGCAGTGGGTGGACGGCCGCTGGAAGATGGTCGCCGTCGTCGGGCTGAAGGCCGAGGGCCTCACCCACGCCCGCTACGTCTACGACCTCCACCGCCCCGACCGCCGCGACGTCTTCGAGCGGCGCCTGGCCGGCGAGGAACTCGACGAGCACGGCAACCCGCCGCCCAAGGACCCCTGGGAGGAGGAGTAGCCGAAAAACCGGCTCCCCCCTGCCCCAAGCGGCGGAACCCCTGCTAAGATGGGGGCATGGTCCGGTGGTTCCGGTGGGTGCTCCTCGGGTTGGCGCTGCTGTGCTGCGCCGGCCCGGCCCGGGCGCTCACCCCCGAGGTGGTCGAGCGGGTCAAGCGCGGCACGGTGCTGATCCGCACCGCCGAGGGCGAGGGCTCGGGGTTCATCGTCGCCGACGCCATCGTGGTCACCAACGCCCACGTCGCCGGCGCCGCCGGCCGCGCCGTGCAGGTGGTCCTCGACAGCGGCACCCGCGCCTCCACCACGGTGGTCGGCACGGTGGTGGACGCGAACGAGGACATCGACCTCGCCCTGATCTTCATCGAGATTCCGCCCGGCAGGAGCCTCGAGCTCGCGCCGACCTCCGAGGTCTACGAGACGCTTCCGGTGGTGGCCGTCGGCTTCCCGCTCGGCTCGGTTCGCAGCTTCGGCGGCGCCTCGGCCGACCCGCCGGTGTCGCTGCGACCGGGCTCGGTGACGGCGCTGCACCTCGACGCCGCGGGAAACGTGCGCGTCATCGAGCACAACGCCAACATGCAGCTCGGCAATAGCGGCGGGCCGCTCGTCGACGAGCAGGGGCGGGTGGTCGGCGTGAACACGGCCTTCCTCCAGGCCGACGCGACGACCAAGCTCGCGATCCCCTCGGACTGGGTGGCGGGCTACCTCGTCGACTTCGCCACCCGGGTCGAGACCGGCCTGGCCGAGGCCCGGGCCCAGCCCGAGGCGCAGCCCGAGACCCGCGTCATCCGCACCGAGATCGCCCGCCCCTTCCAGGAGGCCCAGGTGCGCGAGGTGGCGGTGGGCCCCGGCGGCGACGCGGCGGTGCTGTTCGCCGACGGGCACATCGCGCTGCTCCGCGACGAGCGGGAGTGGGTGGACCTCCACGCCCACGACGACGTGGACATCGCCGTCGACGACGTGACCGGCATCCTCTTCGCCGTGCAGGCCGGCTCGCACGACCTGTGGTACTGGCCCGAGGCCGAGCCGGGCTGGAAGCGCCTCCGAACCGGCGACGTCGCCCAGGTGGCGGCGTCCGACGGCACGGTCTGGGCGCTGCTCACCGACGGCTCGCTGGTGCGCCTCGACGGCGAGGGCTGGCGGGACCTCGCGCTCACCGGCGTCGAGGAGGTGGTGGCCTGCGCCGGCGTGGCCCTGCTGCGGGCCGGCGACGGGCTCTGGATCCACGACGGCGTCCAGCTCGCCAACGACGGCGAGGCCCTGGCGCGCGGGCTGCGGCAGGTCGCCTGCCACCAGGAACACGTCTACGGGCTGATGACCGACGGAACGATCCGGGACCTCATGGAGGGGCAGACCCTCGACACCAACACCGACAACCGCGCGATCTACGCGACGCCGCGCGGGCTGCTGGCGCTGACGGAGGGCGGCGCGCTCTGGTTCTTCGACGAGGCGAGCCGGTCCTGGGCGAAGCTGGCCCCGCCCGCCCGGGGGAGCTTGCTGGACGATCTCGAGGCCGCGCGCCTGGATGCCGATCCCGACCCGCCCGAGGCCAGCGCCGCGCTCCTGCTCGGGAGCTGGGTGCCCGATCTCCCCGGTACCAGCTCCGCCGAGCGCGCCCGCTACGCCATCCGTTTCGACCGGAGCGCCATCACCATCCAGCTCAACGGCGAGCCCGTGACGGGCGGATGGCGGGTGCTGTGGACGGAAGGCGCCACCCTCGTCGGCCTGATCACCTTCGCCGACGGCAGCCAGGGCCGCGCGACCGTGCGCTTCGTCACCCGCGACGCCATCGAGGTCCGCTACGACACGGAAGACCCGGTTGCCTTCGTCCGCTACACCCCCTGACCCGGCGGCTCGTCGAGGAGGG
>WGAH01000388.1 GCA_015489145.1 Deltaproteobacteria bacterium | reverse complement strand
GAGGAAGTCCAGGCCGGCATGGTCGTCGGCGCCTTCGTGCGGGGGAGCCCCCGTGAGGAAGTCCAGGCCGGCATGGTCGTCGGCGCCTTCGTGCGGGGGAGCCCCCGTGCGGAGCGCTTCGCGCCAGGCCGCCGCGATGGCGTCGACGTCCACGTCCTGTCCCTCCGCGGCCCGCCGCACCAGGCCGGCCAGAAGGGTTGCGGCGTCCTCCTCGTTCAGCTTCACCGCCTCCCGGGCGATGGGCCCGGCCTCGCGCAGCTTGTAGGGCAGCCGTCCCGGAATCGTCCCGCCCTGGAAGCCCCGCGCCCAGTCCCACACCTTGCGGACACTGCCCACTGCGCCGGCTTCCAGCGGCAGCACGGTGCGCACCTTCGGCCCCGAGCGCGTGAACCAGGTGACCCCGGCGCGCCGGCCGCCCGCCTCCTTGGCGCGGTCGCGCCGGGCGGCCGCCTCGGCCCGCAGGCGCCGCAGGGAGGTCTTGAAGTGGCCGATGGCGACCCCCGCCGAGAAGTGGGAGTTCGGCCCGAGCATGGGGAAGACGCGGCCCCGGGCATCTTCGAGCCCGTCCTTCCTGGCGATGATGGTGAATCGGTTCCTCGCGGCGGCGCTCCCGACGACGAACCAGGGATCGTCCGGCTCCTCGCGCACCCAGGTGCTGTCATGAGGGTGGCGGTCCACCACCCAGGCCGCGGTGAACAGCGCGTCGAGGCGGGCGAGCAGGGGCAGGGCGTCCTCGGCCGGACAGAGGAAGAGGGCGTCGTCCCCGCCGGCGTAGATCAGCCGACCGTGGAACTCGCGCTCGACCACCCAGGGCAGCACCCGGTTCGAGAAGTGGCGCAAGGCCCGGCTGATGAAGGCGTGCAGGCTCGGCCCGACCAGGCGCTTCGCCTCCAGCGTCGACCGCCAGGCGCGTTTCCAGGCCTCCGGATCCTCGCCCTGCTGGATCGCCTCGATCGCCTTGGGATGGAGCACGTCCCGCCACCGCGCGCCAACCCGGTCGGGCCGCCCGAGGAGCAGCTCGCCCATGCGATCGCCGTCGAGGGCGATCACGGCCAGGTGCGTGGGCATGGGGCCCACCCGGCGCAGGATCTCGCCCGCCGCCTTCCCGGCGGCCTCACAGGCCCTGCCGTCCTTCCCCATCGCCGTCAGCCGGTCCCACGTCGCCGGGTCGAGGTACTGCACGTCGAACTCGAGAAGCTTGACGAGATCCCCGTGCAGCCCCCGTTGCAGGCGGCGCCGCAGGCTCGGCAGGGCGCCGGCGAACTGGGTCCCCTTGATCCCTGATCGCGCGGCCGCGTCATTGAAAGCCGAGACGGCAGCGCGCAGCTTCGCGTCGGCCCCGTGGCGATCGCACAGCTCCTCGACCCAGCGCTGGGCGGCGACCAGGCCCGTGGACGGGAAGGGCACCCGGTGGCTGCCCCCATTGTTCTCGCTCGAATGAAGGGTGCTTTCCCAGTTCCCCCGAATCGCGTCCTTCGAGTCCGAGAGGAAGCGCCGCACCGCGCAGGGGCCGCACAGCCGCTCCGCGCCCACCCCCTCGGGATCGATGCGCCGCCAGAGCTTCCGCGCCGCGTCGCGCTGGGCCTTCACGCCGCCCCCGCCGGCATGGTTGGTGAGGGCCTGCCGGGCGCCGCACAGCGTGCACTTGTCGCCAGGCTCGTCGCGCTCCTCCCGCCGATCCCCGAGGCGCTTGCGGGCGTCGAGGGCGGCGAGCAGCACGTGGTGGTGAAGGGCGTAGTCGAAACCGCGCTGGCCGAGCAGGTAGCCGGGATGGGTCTGCAGGAAGGTGTAGCGGGCGGCCTGGTAGTGACCCCAGATGTCTCGATCGATCCAGCCCCGGAACCGGGCCTCGCGCGCCCGCTCGATGGGCTGGAGGACCTCGGGCAGCGCGGATGCCGCCTGCTGGTACGGAATGGCCGGGGGCAGGGTGATGTCGGTCCGCTTCAGCTTGCGCGCCGCCTCGGGCAGCCCGTCCCAGATCCAGGGAACGGCGACCCAGCGCACCGCGGGAGGGGTCGCCGTCTGCGCGTCGAACACCCGCTGCCATCGGTCCTCGCCAAATCGGTCGTCCTGCGCGAGGAACTCGCGCACCGCCAGGG
>WGAH01000387.1 GCA_015489145.1 Deltaproteobacteria bacterium | reverse complement strand
GGGGTGGGGCTGGCGGTGGGCGTGGCCGTCGAGGTCCTCGTGCTCGGCGCCTCCCGCGCCATCCTCGCCCGCGTCCCGCCGATGCGCCTCTACGTGTTCGCCATCGCCGTGGCGGTGCCCCGGTGGCTGCTCCTCGCGACGCTGACCGACCCGCGCCTGATCGTCGCCCAGCAGGCGCTCCACGGCATCACCTTCGGCGCCTTCTGGGTCGCCGGGGTGCAGGTGGTGGCGCGGCGCTCGCCGCCGGAGGTCGCCCACAGCGGCCAGGCCCTGTTCGGCGCGGCCGTGGGCGGGGTGGGGGCGCTGCTGGGCATGGCCGGCGGGAGCTTCGTCGTCGCCCACCAGACCACCGACTGGCTGTTCTGGTGGGGGGCGCTGGTCGCCGCCCTGGCGCTTGCCGCCGCCCTGCGCGCCTCGGCCCGCCTCGTGCGAGGATGAGGCGCATGGCCGCGCCTCCCGCCCGCACCGCCGAGCTCGCCGTCGCCTGGGAGCGGGGGCCCTGGCTCGCGGTGGTCAAGCCGGCGGGCCTGCCGGTGTTCCCGCCCCACGCCGACCCGGCGGGGGACTGCGTGCTCCGGCGTCTCCTCGCCCTTCTGCCCGGCCAGGCCGAGCCCGACTGGCCCTTCGGCTTCGCCGGCGGCATCGCCCACCGCCTCGACAACCCCACCTCCGGCCAGCTCCTCGTCGCCCGCGACCCCGACGCGCTCGCCGCCTTGCGGGAGCGCTTTCGCCGCAAGGAGCTTCGCAAGCGCTACGTCTTCCTCACCGCCCGGGACGTGCCCTGGGACGAGCACACCGTGCGGCGGCGCATCGCCCACGACCGCCGCCGCAAGGGCCGCATGGTGGTGGAGCGCGGGCGCGACACCCCCCACCGCGGCCGCTGGTTCGACGCCGAGACGCGCTTTCGGCGCATCGGCCGGGTCGCGCCGGGGCTCGTGGCCTGGCTCGCCGAGATGCGGACCGGGGTGACCCACCAGGTGCGGCTCCACGCCGCCTTCGCCGGCATCGCCCTCGCCGGCGACCGCCGCTACGGCGGGGGGGCGCTGGCCTGGCCGCGGCCGGAGGGGGCGACCTTCCTGCTGCACCACGCCGGCGTCGTGGGCCCGGACTTCGACCCGCCGGTGGTCGGGCCGCCGGCCTGGTGGCCCCGGGTGCTCGTGCCGGTGGAGCCGGCGTGAGGCCGCCCGGGCGCGTCGCCGTCGCCGCGGCCCTCGCCGCCGGGGTGGGGGCGGTCGCCCTCGGGTGGTGGGCCACCGCCACCAGCACCGCCGACGCCCGCATCGCGGCCCTGCTGACCGTCGAGCCCTACGCGATGGCCGTCCACGAGCAGCTCGCCAGCAACTTCGCCCACCACGGCCGCTTCTTCCAGACGATCCACAGGGGCTACGACGACGCCTGGACCTGGTCCGGCCACCGGGCCGCGACCTTCCCGGTCGCCGCCTTCCTCTACGGCCTGGGCGACTCGCCCTTCTGGCTGGCCCGCATCCAGGTCGGCGGGGTGCTCCTCGGGGCCGTTCCGGCGGCGCTCCTCGGCCGGCGGGCGCTCGGCCGCGCGGCCGGCCTGGCGATGGGGGCGCTGGTCTACCTGCTGTGCCCGGCGGTGATGGCCCTGGCCCTCCAGGACTACCAGGACCTCGTCTTCGCCCTGCCGGCGCTGGTCTTCGCCGCCTGGGCCTTCTCGACGGGCCGCGTCGGCCTCGCCGTGCTCGGGGCGGGGGTGGCCGTGCTGCCGCGCGAGGAGTGCATCCCCCTGGCGGTGGCGATGGCGGTGGTGGCGCCCCTTCCCCGCCGGGAGGGGCGCCTCGCCTGGCCTCCGTGGTTCAAGCGGGTCTTCCTCGCCGCGGCGGTCGCCGGCGGCTGGGCCTGGGCGCTGGACCGCTTCTTCCCCGTCGGCCAGGGACACGACGTGCCGATGATGAGCACGCTCGCCGACCTCGCGGGGCTGCACGGGCCCGTCTTCCTCGACGGCTGGCCGCGCCTCGGCGACTTCTACCTCCTCCTGTTCGTCCCCTTCGGCGCCTTCGCCCTGCTCGCCCCCGGGTCGCTCCTCGTGGCGCTCGGCCTCGTCCTCGTGCACATGACGGTGCCGGCCGGCCACGGCGTCGACCGCTCCTGGACGGGGCACGCCCACCACCTCGCCCCCGCCGCCGCCTTCGCCGTGGTCGCCGCCATCGTCGGCCTGGGCCGCGCCGGCCGCCTCCTCGCGCGGGTCCCGGGAGGACGAGGCCTCGCCCTGCTCGGCGCGGCCGGGCTCCTGGCCTGGGCGCTGCGCTGGGACGCCGCCTGGGGCAGGCAGGTCAACCTCGTCCTCTCCTTCCGCACCCGCGCCCCGGCGTGGTGGCACCCGGGCTGGCGCCTGGCGGAGCGGCTCCCCGACGACGCCGTGCCCGCCGTGCCCAAGGACCTCTCGCTGACCGTCTCCCACCGCTCCGTCGCCTACACCTACGACGAGAGCCTCGCCGACAAGGCGCCGCGCCGGGGGCTCGGCGCCGCGACCTGCGCCATCGTCGACACCCGGCAGGAAGGCGTCCTCGACTGGGCCCTCGCGATGCGCGGCGCGCGGGTGGTCGCCGAGGACGGGCCGTTTTCCCTGGTCGCGTGGGAGCCGGGGGCCGTGGACCGGCGGTGGATGCGCGTTCGCGACGCCCGCTTCTCCCGGCCCCGGCCCTGGACCGGGCCCTTCCGCCGGCGCCAGGACATTCCCGGCGTGCCTCCCTTCGTTCGGGAGGGCGAGGTGGAGGGGGTGCCGGTGCTGCGCTTCCCCTGGACGGACGAGACGACGCCGCGCGGCCCCAGGGTGGTTCCGCGGGGCGGCGCGGAGGACGCCCCGCGCCCGGGCGGGCGATCCCCGGCCGGCGGCGAGCGGCCTCCTCCCCCCGACCGGGGCGGCGGGGCCGGCGCTCCCGGTCGGTGAATCCCGGAATCGCGCGGGGCGGCGTTCCCGAACCGTCGGTCGCCCTCGCGGCGGGGTGCTATCGTCCTGCCCGGGGGCGGGTCCTCCGAGGAGGTCGGCGCGAGCGATGAGCTGGGTGGAACGGCAGGCCCGCGGGCGGACGGCGGCGGAGGTCGACCGCGCCACGGCTCGGCACCTCCGCGACGCGGGGGTGGACCGCGCCCTCGACCGCCTCGCCGGGCCCTACGGGCTGCGGCGCTTCGTCGTGCGATTCGAGCGTCAGGGCGGGGGCGCCCGGGTGGAACGCATCGACGCCCTGCCCCTCAAGTGGGGCGGCGGCCCGCCGGCGGACGACCCGAGCGGCCGGGCCCGCGCCGAGGTCGACCGGGCCCTGTCGGCGCTGTACCGCGCCATGCGCCCGGAAACGCCCTGGGAGCGCGGCGCCATCGGCTACGTGCGCGACGCCCGGGGGCGCGTGCGGCTCTTTCCCAGCTTCGACGAGGACGCCGACGCCGCGCGCCTCGACGCCCTGCCGGTCCCGGGCCCGCCGGGCCACCCCCTCGAGGAGCCGGCCTTCCTCGACCTCCTCGCCTACCACGCCCCGCGCATGGCCGAGGTCCAGCGGCGCACCGAGGCCGTCGCCGACGACTGGGACCTCTGGGAGGTCCGCGACGACACGCGGCTGCTGCTGCACTACGACGTGGACGAGGAGGGGCGCCCCGGCGAGACGATCCGCCGCCGCTGCCGCGCCCTCGCCACCTTCACCCCCGGCACCGGCCGCTTCGCCTGGCAGGGGCGCTTCTTCCCCGAGCGGGTCTACCAGGAGCGCATCTTCCAGGTCGACTACGCCGCCGCCGCCGAGCTGTGCCTGCTCACCGCCGCGCGCCTGGGCGCGAGCTGGCTGTTCGTGCAGCCCTACGACGAGCGGGGTTCCCTGCTGTTTGCCGCGGTCTTCGAGTAGCGCGCCCCGGACGGGGTTTTCGCTCGCGAGCCGCCGACCGCGCCCGCCGTGTCGCGCCCCCCCCTTGAGCCGGATCAGCGGCGCGTCGGGTAGGCTCGGGGCCCCGAGGGTGGCTTGACCTCGATCAAGATCCCCGCGGAACGCGAATTCTATCCCTCGAACAAACCTCGACCGACCCGCACCCGGAGGCCCGCCGTGTTCTCGATCGCCGCCGCCCTGTTCGCCCTCGCCCTGCCCGCCCGGGCCGTCGACTGCGTGAAGTGCCACCAGGACCAGACCCCCGGCGTCGTCGCCGACTGGAAGGTCAGCCGCCACGCCCAGGTCGGCGTGAGCTGCGAGACCTGCCACGGCAAGGAGCACAAGAAGGCCACCGACGCCGACAAGGCCGCCATTCCCACCCCCCAGACCTGCGCGCAGTGCCACAAGGAGCGCGTCGACCAGTTCATGGCCGGCAAGCACGCCGCCGCCTGGGCCGCGATGGAGGCCATGCCCACGATCCACATGCAGCCCGTCGAGCTCACCGAGGGCATGAAGGGCTGCGGCGCCTGCCACAAGATCGGCGCCAAGAGCGAGGCCGATGTCGCGAAGATCCGCGAGAAGAACGCCGACTACGGCATGGCCTCCTGCGACGCCTGCCACACGCGCCACACCTTCTCGGCCGCCGAGGCCCGCGACCCGCAGGCCTGCCGCACCTGCCACATGGGCTTCGACCACCCGCAGTGGGAGATGTACTCCGGCTCCAAGCACGGCGTGCGGGCGCAGCTCAAGAAGGACGGCGTGCTGCCCGACACCGCCTCGGCCCCCACCTGCCAGACCTGCCACATGCCCGACGGCAACCACGAGGTTCGCACCGCCTGGGGCTTCCTCGCCGTGCGCCTGCCGCTGCCCGAGGACGACCCCCAGTGGAAGGCCGACCGCATCACCATCCTCCAGGCCCTCGGCGCCCTCGACCTCGAGGGCAACCCGACGCCGCTGGTCGACGTGATCAAGGCCGCCGACGTCGCCCGCCTCGACCAGGCCAGCTTCGACGCCGAGCGCGACAAGATGGTGAAGGTCTGCACCCAGTGCCACAGCGAGCAGTACGCCACCGGCGAGCTGGCGAAGGGCGACGGCGTCATCCGCCAGGCCGACCACCTCATGGCCGAGGCGATCCGCATCGTCGCCGACCTCTACAAGGACGGCATCATCGAGACGCCGGAGGGCCACGCCCCCTTCCCGATGCTCCTCGAGTTCCACGACGCCAACACCGTCATCGAGCAGAAGCTGTTCGTCATGTTCCTCGAGCACCGGATGCGCGCCTTCCAGGGCACCTTCCACGCCAACCCGGACTACGCCCTGTGGTACGGCTGGAGCGAGATGGTGCGCGACCTGGCCGAGATCCGCGAGCTGGCCGAGCAGATGCGCCACAACGCCGCCCACGCGGCCGAGTAGTTCCCGGCGACCTCCGGCGGCGTCCCGCGCGGGCGCCGCCGCTCGCGTGGGGGAAGGGCGCGGTAGCATCGGCGCATGGGCGCGAGGGTCGGCGAGGATCGCGACGGGACCGGCCCCGGGCGCGGCCGTCGCCGCCGAGATGGGGACGGGACCCGGGAGGATGGGGGGCCCGCCGGCGGCGGGGAGGCCCGGGAGGAGGCCGCCCTGCGCCGGGTGGTCGGCCGGGAGGACCTGCTGGGGGTCGCCCGGCGAGGGGCGTGGCTCGCGGCCCTCGTCGCCGCGATCCTGGCGGCGAGCGCGCTGGAGCGGGGGTGCTTCGCGCCCCGCGGCCACCCGCTGTCCGGGACGCTGGCCGGCGGCGCGCTGGTCCTGGGCCTGACCTGGGGGTTCGGGCGCCTCGGCTCGGCGCTCCTGCCGGCCCCCCGACCGGAACGCGCCGCCGAGGCCCGGCGGGCCCTGCGCGCCCTGCGGGCCCGGCGCTGGCGGGCGGTGCGCCGGGCCCCGACCGTCCGGGTCGCCGCCCGCCTCGCCCTGGCCGACCCGCGCCTCCGCCTGGCCGCGCTGCTCGCCGTCCTGGGCCTGCTCGTCGGCGGCATCCTCCTGGCCGGGCGGTAGGGGCCCGAAAGCGGGCTCAGCGGGGCGCCTCCCCGGCCGCGCGAACCGCCCGCATCGTCCGCTCGAAGTCGTCGGCGGCCGCCCGGGCCTGGGGGAGCCGGTCGAGGGCGTAGCGCTCCCAGGCCATCCAGATCGCGAGGCGGTCGTAGCCGACCAGCGCCGCCGGGGGTTTCGGCGCCGCCTCGGCGACGCGCCGGGCGAGGGGATCGTCCACCGCCCGCCACTTGGCGGGGACCTGGACGAGGTGGCCGGTGAGGCGCGCCGTCACCGCCGGGGGCAGCACCGCCTCGACGAGGTGGCCGCCGGTGAGCGGCGCGGGCTCGGCGGGGCCGGCGCCGGGCTGGGGCCCGCCGTGGCCGACCCCGGGGGGCAGCTCCGCGCCCTCGACGGTGGGCAGGGTGCGCGGGTCCGGGCCGCGGGGCACCTGGTCGAAGCGCTCGGCGTGGGCGAGGCCCCAGCCC
>WGAH01000386.1 GCA_015489145.1 Deltaproteobacteria bacterium | reverse complement strand
GTCTCCGTGTCGGCTCCGCCGGCCCGCTAGCCCCGCCAACCCGTAGAGGACAGGAACGATGTTCGGACTCAAGACCGACTGGGCCATGGATGTCTCGCCCCGGTACTTCACCCTCGAGGACTACGAGGGCGGCGTGGCGCGGTGGTGCCCCGGCTGCGGCGACCACGCCGTGCTGTCGGCGGTGCACCGCATCCTGCGCGACCAGCAGCTCCCCCCCGAGAAGGTGGTGGCCGTTTCGGGCATCGGCTGCTCCAGCCGTTTCCCGCACTACCTGAGCACCTTCGGCTTCCACGGCCTGCACGGCCGCGCGCTGCCCGTCGCCGAGGGCATCAAGGCCCGCCGCCCCGACCTCGACGTGTGGGTGGCCACCGGCGACGGCGACTGCGTGAGCATCGGCGCCGGGCACTGGGTTCACGCGATTCGCTACAACATGGACATGGTGGTGATGCTGTTCGACAACAACGTCTACGGCCTCACCAAGAAGCAGACCTCGCCCACCAGCCCCAAGGGCTTGAAGACCAACACCCACCCGCGGGGCGCGTGGCTGCCGCCGGTCAACCCGCTGCAGGCCACCCTCGGTTTCACCAACGTCAGCTTCGTCGCCCGGACGGTCGACTGGAACCCGCTGCACCTCTACGCCACCCTCGTCGAGGCGCACAAGCACAAGGGCCTGTCCTTCGTGCAGATCCTCCAGCGCTGCCCCCAGTACACGGGCTTCATCTACGAGGAGCTCCAGAACGACCCGGACGGCCTGCTCCTGCTCACGCACGAAAACGGCGTTCCCGTCGACCCGGCGCTCGACCGCATGTACAAGAACAAGCTCGAGCACGACCCGAGCGACATCCACCGCGCCCGGGAGCTGGCCGACCAGCACTCGCCCATTCCCATCGGGATCTTCTACCGCAACGAGGATCGCCCGCGGTACGAGGAGTTCAGCACCCAGGGCATGGACATGACGGTCGAGGAGAAGCTCGCCGGTCTCGAGGCGGAGCTCGACAAGTTCGCGATCTAGGACCCCTGGCGGCTCGCCGCGCCAGGACCCCCCGACCCTCCCGCATTTCGGAGGAGATTCAGCCGTGACCCAGCCCAGCGCCGCACAGGCCGAGGCCGGGCGGACGGCGGACGCCGCGCAGGCGGTCCGCTGGCTGCCGGAGCAGCTCGCGCCCTTCGCCGATCCCACCAAGGTCCGCACCACCTTCCCGCTGTACGTGGCCCCGCCGGGGGCCGAGCCGGCCTGCGTGGGCGTGGGCGACCTGCTCGCCGAGCGGGTGGCCTCCTTCGCGCCGGCGGCCGAGCAGCACGCGATCCTCAAGGACAACCTCGTCCGCCTGGAGCGCGCCATCGCCCGGCACGTCGCGGCGGAGGGCAGGCCGCTGGACGCCCGGGAGGCCGTGGCCCGCGCCGGCGCCACGATCCAGGACGAACTCGGCCTTCGCGCCGACCCGGCGCAAAAGCTCCAGGCGGGCCTCGACCAGCTCGGCGCCTCCCTGGCCGAGGGGGCGCGCTTCCTGCCCTACACGCCGGCGGTGGGCCTCCAGCTCCTCGCCTGGGCGGCCCGGGCGGGCCGCGCCGAGCGCCTGGCGGCCTTCCGGGCCGAGATCAAGCAGCTTCGCCGCTCCCTGGCCGATCGCCTGGCGGTCGAGAAGGCGGGTTCGCCCGAGGCCGCGAGCCCCGACGCGCTCCTCGAGGCCGTCGGCGAGGCCGGGGCGAGCGCCCTCGACCTCGAGCAGCTCGCGAAGCTGGTGGGCGGCCGGCGGGGCACGGTTCCGATGGGGCCCGAGCGCATGGCGCGGGTCGAGAAGCTCGTCGAGCGCCTGGATGCGGCCCTGGCCGACGACGGCGGGCCGGCGCTCACCGTGGTCTGCGCCGAGGCCCCGGCGGGCTGGCGGGTCGAGCGCGACGTGGTGATCGAGGAGGTCGCCGACCCGGTGGCCGCCGGCGTGCAGCGCTTCGACGCGATGGCGCGCAAGGTGGCCGGGCTGATCGGGACCGTGCGGGCCGCGCGCCTCGAGCTGGCCGATGCCTGGAACCCGGCGGCCCACGGGCGGCTCCTCGAAGGCCTCGACTGGACCGAGCTCTCGGAAGACGAGCTGCTGCTGGTGCCCACGGTGGCCGCGATCGTCGACGTCGACCGGCTCGCCGGGGGCGGCCTGGGCGCGCTGGTCATGGCGCTGAGCTCCGGCCGGCCGCTGCACTTCCTCACCCTCGTGCAGCCCTCCCGGAACCCCGGCGCCCCCGACGCCGACCCCCTGTTCGGCTACCGGCTGGAGCTGGGCCTGCTCGGCGTGGGCCTGCGCCAGGTCTTCGTGCAGCAGGCGGTGACCTCGCGGCCCGAGGAGCTCGCGGCGAACTACGCCGCCAGCCTGCGCCAGCCGCGGCCGGCGCTGCACGTGCTGGCCACCGGCTTCCTGCCCGGCGGCCGGGTGCCGCGGGTGGGGGCCTGGCTCGCCGCCAACGCGGCGGTGGACGCCCGGGCGCACCTGTTGTTCCGCTACGACCCCACCGGCGGCGAGACCTGGGCCGAGGCCCTCGACGCCTCGGCGAACCTCGACGGCGAGTCGGACTGGGTGGGCGAGCCGGCCAACGGCGCGGCGGACTCCCGCTTCACCTTCGCCCACTACGCCGTCCTCGACCCGGCGCTGGTCCGCTACTTCCGGCCGCTGGCCGAGGGCGAGCAGGGCATGCCCCTGGCCGCCTGGCTCGAGGCCGGCGAGCCCGAGGGGGCGCAGCCGACGATCCGGGCCACCGACGCCGGCCGCCCGGTGGAGCTGGTCGTGGCTCCGCACCTCGTCTTCGCCTGCCGGGACCGGCTGCGGGCCTGGCACATGCTGCGGGAGCTCGCGGGCATCGCCAACGAGCACGCCCGCCGGGCGGCCGAGGCGGCGCGGGCCGAGGCGATGGCCGAGGCCGAGGCGGCGCGGGAGCAGCTCCTCGCCGAGCACGCCGCCGAGCTGGAGCAGGTCCGGGCCACCGCCGAGGAGGCGGCGATGGAGCGCCTCGCCCGCGTGCTCCTCGACGCCGACCTCGCGGCCCTGCCGGTGGGCGGCGCCGCGCCGCGGCCCGCCGCGCCGGCGCCGGCGGCTCCGGTCGCCGAGGCGGCTCCCGCCGAGGAGGCCGCCCCCGCCGAGGAGGCCGCCCCCGCCGAGGAGGAGGACGACGACCTGCTCCTCGCGGATCCGTGGATCGACAGCGCCCTGTGCACGAGCTGCAACGACTGCATCAACCTCAACCAGA
>WGAH01000385.1 GCA_015489145.1 Deltaproteobacteria bacterium | reverse complement strand
GTCGGTGGCCGCGTTGCCGGTGATCGCGCAGTCCTCCACGACGAGGGAGCCGTCGTGGCGGGAGGCGTCCACGCCGCCGCCGATCATGCCGGAGCCCCCGGTGATCGTGAGGCCGCTCAGGGTCACCGCGCCGGACAGCACGCGCACCACCGGCTTCGCGCCGGTGCCGACCAGCTCGGTGGCCTCGGCGCCGTCCACGCCCACCACCGTCACGTCCCCCTCGACGCTCAGCTCGCCGCGGTAGCTGCCCGGGCACACGGCGAGCACGCCGCCGTCGGGCACCGAGGCGAGGGCGGTGGCGAGGTCGGCGCTGCTGGCGATGGGATCGGTCATCGAGGCGTCCGCGAAGGCGGTGGCGACGTCCTCCTCGTCGGTGCTCGACGAGCAGTCGTTGTCGATGCCGTCGCAGTGCTCGGGCTCTCCCGGGTTCACGTAGGGGTTCTCGTCGTCGCAGTCGCCCGACTCGGCGACGTAGCCCTCGGGGGCCTCGCAGTCGCGGACGGCGTCGTAGCCGCCGTAGCCGTCCCCGTCGGCGTCGAGGTACCACAGGCTCGAGTCCTCCGCCCCGGAGCCGTCCACCTCGCCGTCGCAGTCGTTGTCGAGGCCGTCGCAGACCTCCTGGGCGCCGAGGTAGGCCTCGGCGGCCTCGTCGTTGCAGTCGCTCGGGTACTTGCTCGTGTACTCGCCCTCGGGCTCGCACAGGCAGCGCGGGCTGGAGCCCTCGAGCCCGAAGCCGTCGCCGTCGGCGTCGACGTAGTAGTCCTCGCAGCCGTAGGCGTCCTCGTCGTTGGTCGTGCCGCTGCAGTCGTCGTCCTCGGGGGTCTCGCAATCCTCGGCGTCGGCGGTGGGCACGCAGTCGCCGCCGGTGTCGTCGGCGGCGCCGCCGTCGCCCGCGGGCCCGTCGATGGCCGGCTCGTGGCAGGCCGGGAGCGCCAAGAGGACCGGGAGCGCGGTGAGGGCCAGGGAGCGCATCGTCACCTCCGGGCCGGAAGATAGCGCGCGCTCCCCCGTACCGCACCGCGCCGGGGGCGTCCCCGGGCGATACCCTGCACCCGAGGTGACCCGTGAAGCCATCCCTGCTCGTCCTCCTCCTCGCTTCGGCCTGCCGCGACGGCGAGGCCCCCCTCGACGACACCGGAGCCGAACGCCCGGGCGACACCGCCGACTCCGGCGAGGCCGGCCCGGTCACCGAGGCGGGCTGCACCGAGGCCCACGCCGCCTTCATCGCCGCCCTCGAAGCCGATCTCGCGGCCTCCGACGCCCCCGGCGTGAGCGCGGCGCTGATGGAGGACGGCGAGGTCACCTGCCGGGTCGCCCTCGGCACGCGCACCGCCGACGGCGACGAGCCCCCGAGCGTCGACACCCTGTTCCAGATCGGCAGCACGACCAAGATGTTCACCGCCCTCGCCGTGCTCGAGCAGGTCGAGGCCGGCGCCTACGCCCTCGACGACACGCTGGCCGCGGTCTACCCCGACAGCGAGTTCGCCCTGGACGCCGACTGGAACGACGCGATCCGCGTCGAGCACCTGCTCACCCACCAGGGCGGCTTCTACGACTACGTGGACCCGACGAGCACCAGCGACGACGCGGGGCTCGCCGACTGGCACCGGGACGTGTTCTTCCCCTACCTGTGGCTGATGAACGAGCCGGGGAAGTTCTGGAACTACGCCAATCCGAACTTCGACATCGCCGGCCTGGTGGCCGAGGCCCACGACCCGGAAGGGCGCTGGTACGCCGACCTCATGCGCGAGGAGGTCTTCGGCCCCCTCGGCATGGACCGCACCTTCCAGCGCAACGCCGAGGTCGCCGAGGACGGCGACTACGCGCTGGGCGTCGGCTACATCCCCACCTCCGGCTCCGACTGGGACTACGGCGCGGTCGCGTCGCTGGACGAGGTGCCCGACGCCGCCGCCGGACGCCCCGCCGGCGTGAGCACCTGGACCACCCCCGAGCAGGTGCTCCGCATGGCCCGCTTCCTGGTGGACGGCACGACCGCGAGCGGCGAGGCGCTCGTCTCGGCGGCCACCCGGGCGGCGATGACCGAGGCCCAAGTACCGCTGCTCTACCTCGACGACGGCAGCGGCTACGGCTACGGCGTCTTCCACGGCGAGGGCGTGAACCTCGGCGCCGCCGGCTACTACGCGATGCCGGTGTGGTTCCACGGCGGCAACACGAACAGCTACTCGAGCGCCTTCTACGTGCTGCCCGAGCAGGGCTTCGCGGTGAGCATCCTGTCGAGCGGCTTCGCCACCGACTTCTCCACCAGCGTGGCGACGGCGATCGAGACCCTGGTCGACCTGCCCGAGCCCACCGACGCGCCGGGCTACACCTGGGATCCGGACCGCCTCGACCTGCACGTCGGGACCTACGAGGACGCCTTCAACGTGGGCGAGATGATCGTCGAGCGCGACGGGGATTCCCTGCGGATCTCGATGCCCACCCTCGAGGAGCTCGGCTACGACGTCGATCCCGAGCTGGTGCCCCTCGGAAGCGACGTGTGGATCCTCGACATCGACGGCAGCAGCTACGACCTCACCTTCATCGAGGACCCGGATGCCGGCGAGGACGCCCCGAGCCGCTGGATCCGCAACCGCTACTTCGTCGGCACCCGGATCGACGACGCGGCGGAGGCGCCGCCCACCCCGCGCC